>NZ_JBFAWW010000031.1:0-90285 GCF_040680495.1 Streptomyces sp. NPDC052036
TCGAACCCGGAAGCTAAGCCTTACAGCGCCGATGGTACTGCAGGGGGGACCCTGTGGGAGAGTAGGACGCCGCCGAACAAATTTTGAGAAAGCCCCCGTGCCATTCGGCACGGGGGCTTTCTGCGTTCAGGACGATATGCCGACCCCTCCGCATCGCGACGCGAACGGGGCGGGTAAGGTCAGGGGGCATCGTTGGCTCGTTTCCGCAGGAGGCCCCCGGGTGGAGGTCCAGGAGACCCGTGTCCAGACGGACCGGGTCCTCACCATCCCGAACATCCTCAGTATGGCGCGTCTCGTTGGCGTGCCCATCTTCCTGTGGTTGATCCTCAGGCCCGAGTTCGGCGGGCCCAAGAGCGACGGCTGGGCGCTGCTCATCCTCGTACTGAGCGGGGTCAGCGACTACCTGGACGGCAAGCTCGCCCGGCGCTGGAACCAGATCAGCAGCCTCGGCCGGCTTCTGGACCCCGCGGCCGACCGGCTGTACATCGCGTCGACGCTCGTCGGCCTGACTTGGCGCGACATCCTGCCCCTGTGGCTGACCGGGGTGCTGGTGGCGCGCGAGCTGGTCCTCCTGGTGATGGTGGGCATCCTCAGGCGACACGGGTATCCGCCGCCCCAGGTGAACTTCCTGGGGAAGGCCGCCACCTTCAACTTGATGTACGCCTTCCCGCTGCTGCTTCTCAGTGACGGAAGTGGTTGGATCGCGTCACTCGCTGCTATTTTCGGATGGGCGTTCGCCGGGTGGGGTACAACCCTGTACTGGTGGGCAGGAGTTCTCTACGTGGTCCAGGTCCGCCGCCTTGTCCGAGCGGATGCCAAGGCCGATTGAGCTCGCCGATTGGCGGCCCCGTGGATCGAAGGCCCGCGCCGGGAAACTGCGGGACAATCCAGACGGGTGAAGTCGGCTGGACCGTCGTCTCTTCGAGGAGGACGCTTCCGACATGAAGGCCGTCGTAATGGCCGGAGGCGAGGGCACCCGCCTTCGCCCCATGACCTCAAGCATGCCCAAGCCGCTCCTGCCGGTGGTGAACCGGCCGATCATGGAGCATGTGCTGAGGCTGCTCAAAAGGCATGGGCTCAACGAAACCGTGGTCACGGTTCAATTCCTGGCCTCATTGGTCAAGAACTACTTCGGTGACGGCGAGGAGCTCGGGATGGAGCTCACCTATGCCAACGAGGAGAAGCCACTCGGTACCGCCGGGAGCGTCAAGAACGCGGAGGAAGCACTCAAGGACGACGCCTTCCTGGTCATCTCCGGTGATGCCCTGACCGACTTCGACCTCACCGATCTGATCAACTTCCACAAGGAAAAGGGTGCCCTGGTCACCGTCTGTCTGACCCGGGTGCCCAATCCTCTGGAATTCGGCATTACGATCGTCGACGAAGAGGGAAAGGTCGAACGCTTTCTCGAGAAGCCGACCTGGGGCCAGGTCTTCTCCGACACCGTGAACACGGGCATCTATGTCATGGAGCCCGAGGTCTTCGACTACGTCGAGCCGGATGTTCCCGTCGACTGGTCCGGTGATGTCTTTCCTCAGCTGATGAAGGACGGCAAGCCGATCTACGGCTATATCGCCGAGGGCTACTGGGAGGACGTCGGTACCCACGAGAGCTACGTGAAGGCGCAGGCCGACGTCCTGGAGGGTAAGGTCGACGTCGAGATCGACGGCTTCGAGATCTCTCCTGGCGTCTGGGTGGCGGAGGGCGCGGAGGTACATTCGGACGCCGTGCTGCGCGGGCCGCTCTACATCGGTGACTACGCCAAGGTCGAGGCCGGCGCCGAAATCAGGGAGCACACCGTCGTCGGCTCGAACGTCGTCGTCAAGAGCGGCGCCTTTCTGCACAGGGCCGTCGTCCACGACAACGTGTACATCGGCCAGCACAGTAATCTTCGGGGCTGCGTGGTCGGAAAGAACACCGACATCATGCGCGCGGCACGGATCGAGGACGGCGCCGTCATCGGCGATGAATGCCTCATCGGTGAAGAATCGATCGTGCAGGGCAACGTCCGGGTCTACCCGTTCAAGACCATCGAGGCCGGCGCGTTCGTCAACACCTCGGTCATCTGGGAGTCGCGGAGCCAGGCGCATCTGTTCGGCGCCCGTGGTGTGTCCGGGATCCTGAACGTCGAGATCACTCCGGAACTGGCGGTGCGGCTGGCCGGTGCCTATGCGACCACGTTGAAGAAGGGGTCCACGGTCACCACGGCCCGCGACCACTCCCGTGGCGCGCGTGCGCTGAAGCGTGCGGTCATCTCCGCGCTTCAGGCCAGTGCCATCGACGTACGCGACCTGGAGAACGTGCCGCTGCCCGTCGCCCGGCAGCAGACCGCGCGGGGCAGCGCCGGCGGCATCATGATCCGGACGTCTCCCGGTGTGCCGGACTCCGTCGACATCATGTTCTTCGACGGGCAGGGCGCCGATCTGTCGCAGGCCGGTCAGCGGAAGCTGGACCGGGTGTTCGCGCGGCAGGAGTACCGGCGGGCCTTCCCCGGTGAGATCGGAGACCTGTACTTCCCGTCCAGCGTCTTCGACTCGTACACCGGTTCGCTGCTGCGGAGCGTCGACACCTCGGGCATCGCCGAGTCGGGCCTCAAGGTGGTCGTGGACGCCTCCAACGGCAGCGCCGGCCTCGTGCTGCCCAGCCTGCTCGGCAAGCTGGGTGTGGACTCGCTGACGATCAACCCGGGCCTCGATGAGTCCCGGCCCACGGAGTCCGCCGAGACGCGGCGCTCGGGGCTGGTACGGCTCGGTGAGATCGTCGCGTCGTCGCGGGCGGCCTTCGGTGTGCGGTTCGACCCCGTGGGCGAGCGGCTGTCGCTCGTCGACGAGAAGGGGCGGATCGTCGAGGACGACCGGGCGCTGCTGGTCATGCTCGACCTGGTGGCCGCCGAGCGGCGCAGCGGGCGGGTGGCGCTTCCCGTGACCACGACGAGGATCGCCGAACAGGTGGCGGCGTACCACGGGACGCAGGTCGAGTGGACCACCACCTCGCCCGACGACCTCACGCGGGTGGGACGGGACGAGTCGACCATCTTCGGCGGTGACGGACGCGGTGGGTTCATCGTGCCGGAGTTCAGCAGCGTCTTCGACGGGACGGCGGCCTTCGTACGGCTCATCGGGCTTGTGGCTCGTACCCAGCTCACCCTCAGCCAGATCGACGCGCGGATTCCGCGGGCGCACGTCCTCAAGCGTGATCTCGCGACTCCGTGGGCCGTCAAGGGGCTCGTGATGCGCCGGGTCGTGGAGGCGGCCGGTGAGCGCTTTGTCGACACGACCGACGGTGTGCGGGTCGTGGAGGCGGACGGGCGCTGGGTGCTGGTACTGCCCGACCCCGCCGAAGCCGTCACGCATCTGTGGGCCGAGGGCCCCGACGACGCTTCCGCGCAGGCCCTGCTGGACGAGTGGTCGGCGGTCGTGGAGAGCGCCGGCCGATAAAACACCCCCACGCGCGCGTGCCGGACAAGTGTCCTCAAGGGGGCCTGTCCGGCACGCCGGTGGGGCCATTCGGTGGTATCACGCGCGACGTGCGACGATGTGCGGCATGCCGCAGCCGCCCCCCGTTCGGAGCACACTCACGCGCCCCCCGCGTCCTGACGCGTCCATGTCGCTGCTCACCAACGTCATGGATCACAGCCTCGACGACGGATACGCCGAGGCCGCCGCCCGGAAGAAGGCCGAGGGCGCCGGTGGCATGCCCAGGACGGTGCGCGCCAGGCTCGGTCTCGCGGCCGGGCTCGTGCTCGCCGCCCTCGTGGTGACCGTGGGCGCCGCACAGGCCCGTATCGCGGCCCCGACGGTCGCCAAGGAGCGTCAGGAACTGATCGACCGCATCCAGCGGGAGACCGCGGCCGCGGACAAGCTCGAGGCCTCGGTCGACGGCCTGCGCGACGACGTGAGCGCGCGGCAGCGTGCGGCCCTGAAGAACCAGGGGGACGGAAACGACCTCGTGGGCATCCTGTCGGGTGCTGTCGCCGTGCACGGCCCCGGCGTGAAGCTCGTCGTGAACGACGCGAAGGAAGCCACCACGGGCGGTGACGGCAACCCTCGCGAGACCTCCGGCTTCTCCGACACCGGTCGCGTACGCGACCGCGACATGCAGCGCGTCGTCAACGGCTTGTGGGAGTCGGGGGCCGAGGCGATCGCGATCAACGGGCAGCGGCTGACGGCCCTCTCGGCGATCAGGGCCGCGGGAGACGCGATACTGGTCGACAACAGACCGCTGGTGCCGCCGTACACGGTGCTCGCGGTGGGGGACGGCCAGCGGCTGAGCACCAGGTTCCAGAACAGCGCCGACGGGCTGTACCTGCATGCGCTGCAGCAGAACTACGGGATCCGGACGGCCATTTCCACCGAGGGCGACGTCCGGCTGCCCGCGGCACCAAGTGTGATCGTACGTACAGCACAACAGAGCACAGGGAAGGGCACATCGTGATCGCCGTACTGGGCCTCGTCGTCGGAGTCGTGGTCGGCCTGCTGGTCCGGCCCGAGGTTCCAGCAGTCGTCGAGCCTTATCTCCCGATCGCCGTCGTGGCAGCGCTGGACGCCGTGTTCGGCGGTCTGCGGGCCATGCTCGACGGCATCTTCGACGACAAGGTGTTCGTCGTGTCGTTCCTGTCGAACGTGGTGGTGGCGGCGCTGATCGTGTTCCTCGGCGACAAGTTGGGCGTCGGCGCGCAGCTGTCGACCGGTGTCGTGGTCGTCCTCGGAATCCGGATCTTCTCCAACGCCGCGGCGATCCGCCGGCACGTGTTCCGGGCGTGAGGCGGATGAGCAACGACGACGCGACCCCCAGGCCTGAGCAGGATCCCGGGCGCGAGCAGGACTCCGAGCACGGCCAGGGGCCCGAGCACGACTCCGAGCACGGCCAGGGGCCCGAGCACGACTCCGAGCAGAGCCAGGATCCCCGGCGCGGGCAGGACTCCGGGCAGGAACAGGAACCCGAGCGAGAGCAAGGCCCTGGCCGCGAGCCGGGTCCCCGGCACCACCTGCACCCCCGGCATGAGCGGGCTCCCCGGCACGAACTGCACCCCCGGCATCAGCGGGGTCCCGGGCATGAGCCGGAGCCTCGGCAGGAGGAGGACGCTGCACGCGAGCAGGGCCCCGGCCGCCGGCAGGACCCCGCCCGCCCGCAGGACTCCAGGCACGAGCGAGGCCCCCAGCATCAGCGGGGTCCCCAGCACGAGCGTGGTCCCCAGCATCAGCGGGGCTCCCAGGATGAGCGCGGTCCTCGGCAGGAGCGAGGTCCCGAGCCCGGGCGCGGGCAGGGGCACGAGCACCGGCTGCGCCGGGAACTTCCGCAGGAGATCCCTGCGCCGGCTCCTGGGGCCGCGCGGACACCCGAGGGGGCCGAGCCGTCGGCTGCCGCGGTGACCGGCCGTCAGCGCCTGGCGAAGAGCGTGTGGCCGCCGCGGGTCACTCGGGCCCAACTCATCGTCGCGCTGCTGCTGTTCGGCCTGGGCTTCGGCCTGGCCGTGCAGGTCGCGTCCAACAGCGACGGAAGCAGCGCTCTGCGCGGCGCACGCCAGGAAGATCTTGTTCGCATCCTCGATGAACTGGATGACCGCACGCAGCGTCTTCAGGACGAGAAGCAGGGGCTCGAAGATCAACGGGCCGAGTTGGAGAACAGCTCGGACCGTGCCGAGGAGGCCCGCAAGCAGACCGCCGAGAAGGAGAAGCAACTCGGCATCCTTGCGGGCACGGTGGCGGCACAGGGCCCCGGCATCACGATGACCATCGGGGACACGAAGGGAACGGTCCAGGCGGACATGCTGCTCGACGCGATCCAGGAGCTGCGCGCTGCCGGTGCGGAGGCCATAGAGGTGAACGGCGTACGGGTCGTCGCCGGCACCTATCTGTCGGATTCCGGCAAGAGCGTGAGCGTCGACGGGAACAAGATCACCCAGCCTTATCGTTTCAAGGTCATCGGCAAGCCGCAGGACCTGGAGCCGGCGCTCAACATCCCGGGAGGCGTGGTGCAGACCCTCGAGAAGGAGCAGGCCACGGTCACCGTGGAGCGTTCGACGAAGATCGTCGTCGACGCCTTGCGGGCGGCGAAGCAGCCTGACTACGCTCGGTCGTCCTCCCAGTGAACCGGGAGTGCATGGAGCCCATCCGGCGAGGGCATCAGGTTGCGGGGGGTCGGCGCACCGAATGGGTGGTGCGTGGTGGAAACTGTCTGGTGGATACGGACGTTGTGAAGGTGTCCGGGTCGGCCGGTGTATGCAATCAGGGTTCGTCCTGCCCCACGGGCGGGTCTGTTTCGGTCAAGGGGAATCGCCCGTGAAGTTGTTTGCGAAGTTGTTCGGCAAGAGCGCGCGAGAGGGCAATGACAACGCGTCTGCCCGTCATCGCGCACAGCCACAAGACGCGGAGGGTCAGCGCCCGCTGTTCCGGGACCAGGTCGCTGGTCCGGGTGGTGACATTTCCGGAGGCCAGGGCGCGCCGTCTGTTGACCCTGGCGCCTCCGGCCCCATAGGTTCCGGGGACATGTCGGCCCTGGTGTGTACGAGGTGCGGCCACCGCAACGCGGAGAACAGCCGCTTCTGCTCCAACTGCGGCGCGCCGCTTCGGCCCGGGGCGGTTCCGGAGCGCGCGTCCGAGACCACGTCCACGATCTCCATCTCGGGTCTGGAGGCGTACGACGCGGAGGTGACCGGCCAGACGGCCGTGCCCACGCTCTCCCCGGAGGCGCAGGCGGCGGTCGACGCGCTGCCGTTCGGCTCGGCGTTGCTGGTGGTGCGTCGCGGCCCCAACTCGGGCAGCCGGTTCCTGCTGGACAGCGACCTGACCACGGCGGGGCGTCATCCGCAGAGCGACATCTTCCTCGACGATGTGACGGTGTCGCGCCGCCATGTGGAGTTCCGCCGGGGCCCGGACGGTTCGTTCTCGGTCGCCGACGTCGGCAGCCTCAACGGTACGTACGTCAACCGTGAGCGCATCGACCAGGTCCTGCTCCACAACGGTGACGAGGTCCAGATCGGCAAGTACCGACTGGTCTTCTACGCCAACCAGCGGGGCATCTGACCGTCCCCCAGACTCCGTCCGGGGGGACTCCAGGGAAGGTCCCATGCTTCACACACCGAGCGGCGGTGCCGACAGTGGCACCGTCGCCCCGGACCGCGGGCTGATGAGCATCGGCACCGTGCTGAACGTGCTGCGCGAGGAATTCCCCGAAGTCACCGTCTCCAAGATCCGCTTCCTGGAGTCGGAGGGGCTGATCGAGCCGCAGCGCACCCCCTCGGGGTATCGCAAATTCAGCGCGCGTGACGTCGAGCGGCTCGGTCATGTGCTGAGGATGCAGCGGGACCACTATCTGCCGCTCAAGGTCATCCGCGAGCACCTGGACGCCCTGGAACGGGGCGAAGAGGTGCGGTTGCCGTCCCTGGGCCGCCCGCGTGACGCCGGTGACGGGGAACTGCTGGAGGACCTCCTGGGCGAGCCCGAGGCCACCCCGGCCGCGCGGATCGACCGCGACGAACTGATGACGGCCGCCGGGATCAGCGCCGAGCAGCTCGCGGAGTGGGAGTCATACGGCCTGGTCACGCCCTTGGTGGAGGGGATCTACGACGCCGAGGCCGTCACGCTGGCCACTCTGCTGGCCGAACTGGGCCGCCATGGCATCGAGCCGCGCCATCTGCGGGTGATGAAGGCCGCCGCGGACCGCGAGGCGGGTCTGGTGGACCAGGTGGTCGCTCCGTTGCGCCGGCACCGCAACCCGCAAACCAGGGCGCACGCCGAAGCCCGTACGAAGGAGCTGGCCGGGCTGGCGGTCAAGCTGCACGCGGCGCTGGTACAGGCCGCGCTGGGTGTGCGGCTGCCCTGAACCGGAGCGTTCGCCGTCGGCGGATCAGCCCGTCGTTCTGTGCCCGACTACCCAAACATCCCGACCACGGCCTAGGGTTGCTGTGTGAACGAGCTCGATGTCGTAGGTGTCCGGGTCGAGATGCCCTCCAACCAACCGATCGTGCTCCTGCGTGAAGTGGGAGGCGACCGTTACCTCCCCATCTGGATCGGCCCCGGGGAGGCCACGGCGATCGCGTTCGCCCAGCAGGGCATGGCCCCCGCGCGACCGCTGACGCACGACCTGTTCAAGGACGTGCTGGAAGCCGTCGGTCAGGAGCTCACGGAGGTACGCATCACGGATCTGCGTGAAGGCGTCTTCTACGCGGAGCTGGTCTTCGCCAGCGGCGTCGAGGTGAGCGCCCGGCCCTCCGATGCCATAGCGCTCGCTCTGCGTACCGGGACGCCGATCTACGGCAGTGACGGGGTGCTGGACGACGCGGGTATCGCGATCCCGGACGAGCAGGAGGACGAGGTCGAGAAGTTCCGCGAGTTCCTCGACCAGATCTCTCCCGAGGATTTCGGTACGAGCAGCCAGTGACAGGGCCCCGCAGGGCCTGGCGCACGGGGTGGCTGGGCCGAGGAGCGGTCGCGCCGCGCGCGGGGTGCCCCGGGGTGACCGGGCATCCGGGCTCCGTGGTCGCTTCCGTGAGCGGGCCGAGACGGCCCGCACCTCCGCAGGGCGCGGAGACCGTGCGGTGAGCGCCGGATGCCGTGGGGTGGAGTGCGGGGGTCTGACGGGTGCGGCCGACTGCACCGCAACAGGTGTGCAGAAGGACCGGGGGACTGGGGGCGTGCAGGTCACGCTGTGGAGCCGGGGGCTCGGCGATGAGTCGCCGTGAAGCCGGACGCGGCAGGCGGACACTTGGCAGCCGCGGCCACCGCTCGATGGTCTGTACGACATCTCACGATCGGCCGCCAGAGCATTCGGCTAGCCTTTCCCCGCGGTGGGGCACGGGAAACCACTCCTAGGGTGATTATCACTCGGCGTGCCGAGTGTGGCGATCGTTGACGCACCCCTGGCGACTGCCTACCGTCGAGAGGGCAGGTCAAGGACGGAGGTCGGCGTGAGAAGCAGCGGCGGCGGTACGGCAGGGGGGGCTCCCGGACACAGTCTGGGAGAGAGCGGTCCGTACCCTCCTCCAAGCTCTCGGCTCCGCGCGGGCGGGGCATGCCCTCATCACGGCGACGCGGCCGGCTGCGCCCCGCAACGGCCGACGGCCGTGCCGGGCGAGGCGGAGGCGGCGTCCGAGCACGTCGGCTACCGCGGTCCCACGGCGTGCGCCGCCGCGGGCATCACCTACCGGCAGCTGGACTACTGGGCCAGAACGGGTCTCGTCGAACCGAGCGTGCGCCCTGCCTACGGGTCCGGGACCCAGCGGCTGTACAGCTTCCGGGACGTCGTCGTCCTCAAGATCGTCAAGCGCTTCCTCGACACCGGCGTGTCCCTGCAGAACATCCGCACCGCCGTCCAGCACCTCAGGGAGCGCGGCTTCTGCGACCTGGAGCGGATGACGCTGATGAGCGACGGCGCGACGGTCTACGAGTGCACCTCGCCGGACGAGGTCCACGCCCTGCTCCAGGGCGGTCAGGGCATCTTCGGCATCGCTGTGGGCGTCGTGTGGCGTGACGTGGAGAGCGCCCTGTCGCAGCTGCACGGGGAGCGGATCGACACCGGTGAGACGATCGTCGGCCACAACCCTGAGGACGAGCTGGCGCGGCGCCGCAATCGGGCGGTCTGACACGCGCGGCGACCACGGGTCGCGTTGTCAGTGGCGTAGGGCAGCATCGGAGATGTGAGAACCGCGCCCACGATCCTGCATCTCGACATGGATGCCTTCTACGCCTCGGCGGAGCAGGCAGCCAAGCCGAGCCTGCGCGGGAAGGCCGTCGTCGTGGGCGGGCTGGGGCCCCGCGGTGTGGTGGCGACGGCGTCGTACGAGGCGCGTGTGTTCGGAGTGCACTCGGCGATGCCGATGGCCCAGGCACGCCGGCTCGCGCCGAACGCCGCGTATCTGACGCCGCGCTTCGGGCTCTACCGGCAGATCAGCGAGCAGGTCATGGCACTGCTGAGGGCTCTGTCGCCGCTGGTGGAGCCGCTGAGCCTCGATGAGGCGTTCGTTGACCTGGAGGCCGGGGGAACGGCCTGGGACGAGGAGTCGGCACGGCTCGTGGGGGTCAGGCTGCGCGCGGACATCCGGTCGGTCACGGGTCTGACGGGATCGGTGGGACTCGCCGCCTCCAAGATGCTCGCCAAGATCGCCTCCGAGCAGGCCAAGCCGGACGGCCTGGTGCTGATCCCGCCGGGCACCGAGCGGGCGATGCTCGGCCCGATGTCGGTGCGCACGCTGCCCGGGGTCGGGCCCGCCACCGGGGACCATCTGCGCAGGGCCGGGATCACCACGGTCGACGAGATCGCCGAGGCGGGCGAGGACGAGCTGGTCAGGCTGCTGGGCAAGGCCCATGGGCAGGCGCTGTACGCCATGGCCCTGGCCCGGGACGAGCGGCCCGTCGTCGCGGAGCGGGAAGCGAAGTCGGTGTCGGTCGAGGACACGTATGACGTCGACATCCACGACCGGGTCCGGGTAGGGCTGGAGGTGCGGCGGCTCGCGGACCGTTGTGTGCGGCGGCTGCGGGACGCCGGGCTGTCGGGGAGGACCATCGTGCTGAAGGTGCGCAGGTACGACTTCTCGACCCTGACCCGCTCCGAGACCCTGCGCGGACCCACGGACGACCCCGCGGTGGTTCGGGAGGCGGCCGGGCGGCTGCTGGAGTCCGTGGACACCACCGGCGGGGTGCGGCTGCTCGGGGTCGGCGTCACCGGGCTCGCCGACTACACCCAGGAGGATCTGTTCGCCCAGGCGCATCTGTCGGCCGGGGAGGCGGTGGCGGAGGAAGGTTCGGAGGAGGAGGCCGTCGCCGAGCCCGCCGACGCCCGACATGAGATGCCGGAGGCACCGGCCGAGCCGGTCTGGCGCGCGGGCCAGGACGTGCGGCACGCCGACCACGGGCACGGCTGGGTGCAGGGCAGCGGGCTGGGCAGGGTGACGATACGGTTCGAGACGCCCGACTCGGGGCCGGGGCGCGTGCGCACGTTCCGCACCGACGATCCCCTCCTGGAGCCGGCGGATCCGCTGCCCCTGGTACCCCGAAGACCCGAGGCCGGCGAAGCGGGCCCCGAGGCCGCTGAAGAGAGCTCGGAGGCCGCCGCGGCAGGATCCGAGGCCGCCGGGACGCGGTCGACGGCGGCCGGCAGCGGGGCGTGACGGCCCCTGGAATCTGCCGAAAGCGGCGGCATGGCGGCGTCGGAAGGCAGCGCGACGGCACCGCGACGAAGCCGGGCGAGACAAGCCGCCCGGCGAAGGAGACATTGCGCCCGGCCCGGTGCGTACCGCCGCCGGCTCGCGGAATCCGCCTGCCCTGCGCGGTGGCTCGCCCGCCGTGGAGGCCCGCCCTCAGGCCCCGTCGGGCTTGGCCAGCCGCCCGAAGTCACGGTCCGGCGGCGCGGGCGGAGGAGCCACGTCGAGGCCGTAGTGGTGGTAGAGCTGCAGCTCCTGCTCGGGGGAGAGGTGCCGCCCGACGCCGAAGTCGGGTGCCTCCTTGATCAACGCACGTTCGAAGGGCACGTAGAGCGCGCCCTCGACCAGCCGGCTGGGCTCCAGCGGCACGAACGCGTCCCTGCTGAACAGACCCGTACGTATGGCCGCCCACTCCGGCACCCCGGTCGCGTCGTCGAGATAGATCTCGTCGATCGTGCCGAGCTTGATGCCATTGCGGTCGAACGCCTTGCGGCCTATCAGATTCCGCGGATCGATATCGGTCTGCACGGTCCCTCCAACTGGTCGCAACACATCCGTCAGCACTACAAAAGAGCACAATCAGCACGGCGGCCACTCGAAGGCTGTCTCGTTGTCCCCGCTGGTAGGCTGGCAAACGGCTGTCGACCCCGTGCGGGAGAGCCCCCCGGAGCGATCCGGAGGCGCCGAAGGAGCAAACCCTCCCCGGAATCTCTCAGGCACACGTACCGCACGGACGAGGTCACTCTGGAAAGCAGGGCGGGTGTCGACGGCTCCCGCTCTCACCGACGGTGAAAACCGGAGCGCCTTCGGGCGGACCGGTGAAGCTCTCAGGTCGAGATGACAGAGGGGGAGGCCGTCGGGGTACCCGTGCCGGGGTGCCCCTCGAAGGTCGCGTCAGACCAGGAGGCCTCCGCAATGACCGCCCATCGCATTCCGCTCTCCGAGCTCGAGCAGGGTACGCCCTTCGAGCACCGCCACATCGGGCCCGACCAGGAGGCGCGGGCGAAGATGCTCGCGCACGTCGGCTACGGCTCGCTCGACGAGCTCACGGCCGCCGCGGTCCCGGATGTGATCAAGAACGCCGACGCCCTGGACCTGCCGGGCGCACGCACCGAGGCCGAGGTGCTGGCCGAGCTGCGCTCGCTCGCCGACCGCAACCAGGTCCTCGACTCCATGATCGGTCTCGGGTACTACGGCACCTTCACGCCGCCGGTGATCCTGCGGAACGTGATGGAGAACCCGGCCTGGTACACCGCGTACACCCCCTACCAGCCGGAGATCTCACAGGGCCGGCTGGAGGCGCTGCTGAACTTCCAGACCACGGTCGCCGACCTCACCGGCCTGCCGACCTCCGGTGCCTCCCTGCTCGACGAGGGCACGGCCGCCGCCGAGGCGATGGCGCTGTCCCGGCGCATGGGCAAGAACAAGAAGGGTCTGTACCTGGTCGACGCGGACGCGCTGCCGCAGACCATCGCCGTGATCGAGACCCGTGCCGAGCCCACCGGGGTCGAGGTCGTCGTCGCCGACCTCAGCGACGGCATCCCGGCCGAGGTCGCCGAGCGCGAGATCAACGGCGTACTGATCCAGTACCCAGGCGCCTCCGGTGCCGTACGCGACATCAGGCCGGTCATCGAGCAGGCACATGGGCTGGGCGCGCTCGTCACCGTCGCCGCCGACCTGCTCGCGCTCACGCTGCTGACCTCGCCCGGCGAGCTGGGCGCCGACATCGCCGTCGGCACCACCCAGCGCTTCGGTGTGCCGATGGGCTTCGGCGGCCCGCACGCCGGTTACATGGCCGTGCACGAGAAGTTCGCCCGCAGCCTGCCGGGCCGGCTCGTGGGCGTGTCCGTGGACGCGGACGGCCACAAGGCGTACCGGCTGGCGCTGCAGACGCGGGAGCAGCACATCCGCCGGGAGAAGGCGACCAGCAACATCTGCACCGCTCAGGTGCTGCTCGCGGTGATGGCCGGGATGTACGCCGTCTACCACGGGCCCGAGGGCCTGCGCACCATCGCGCAGCGCACGCACCGGTACGCCGCGATCCTGGCCGCGGGACTCACCGCAGGCGGGGTCGAGGTCGTCCACGGTTCCTACTTCGACACCCTCACCGTACGGGTGCCGGGCCGGGCCGACGCGGTTGTCACCGCCGCCCGCGAGCGGGGTGTGAACCTGCGTCTCGTCGACGCCGACCATGTCTCGATCGCCTGTGACGAGACGACCGGGCGGGCTCAGCTGGGCGCCGTCTGGGCCGCCTTCGGCGTCGACGGTGATGTCGCGGCGCTCGATGTGACGACCGAGGACACGCTGCCGCAGACGCTGCGGCGCACCGACGCCTACCTCACGCACCCGGTCTTCCAGCAGCACCGTTCCGAGACCGCGATGCTGCGCTACCTGCGCCGGCTGGCCGACCGCGACTACGCGCTGGACCGGGGCATGATCCCGCTGGGCTCCTGCACCATGAAGCTCAACGCGACCACCGAGATGGAGCCGGTGACCTGGCCCGAGTTCGGGCAGCTGCACCCCTTCGCGCCCGCCGACCAGGCGGAGGGCTACCTCACGCTCATCCGTGAGCTGGAGGAGCGGCTCGCCGAGGTCACCGGCTACGACAAGGTCTCCCTCCAGCCCAACGCCGGTTCGCAGGGTGAGCTGGCCGGTCTGCTCGCGGTGCGGGGCTACCACCGCGCCAACGGCGACGAGCAGCGCACCGTGTGCCTCATCCCGTCCTCCGCGCACGGCACCAACGCCGCCAGCGCCGTCATGGCCGGTATGAAGGTCGTCGTCGTGAAGACCGCCGAGGACGGCGAGATCGACGTCGAGGACCTGCGCGCCAAGATCGAGCAGTACCGCGACGAGCTGGCGGTGCTGATGATCACCTACCCGTCCACGCACGGTGTGTTCGAGGAGCACGTCGCCGACATCTGCGCCGCCGTGCACGAGGCCGGCGGGCAGGTCTACGTCGACGGTGCCAACCTCAACGCCCTGGTCGGCCTCGCCAAGCCCGGCCACTTCGGCGGTGACGTCTCGCACCTCAACCTGCACAAGACGTTCTGCATCCCGCACGGCGGCGGCGGCCCCGGCGTCGGCCCGGTCGGTGTGCGCGCTCACCTGGCGCCGTTCCTGCCGAACCACCCGCTGCAGCCCGCGGCCGGTCCCGAGACGGGTGTCGGCCCGATCTCGGCCGCCCCGTGGGGCTCGGCGGGCATCCTGCCGATCTCGTGGGCGTACGTCCGGCTGATGGGCGGCGAGGGCCTCAAGCGGGCCACGCAGGTGGCGGTGCTCTCCGCCAACTACATCGCCAAGCGCTTGGAGCCGCACTACCCCGTGCTCTACACCGGCCCCGGCGGTCTGGTCGCGCACGAGTGCATCGTCGACCTGCGCCCGCTGACCAAGGCGACCGGCGTGAGCGTCGACGACGTCGCCAAGCGGCTGATCGACTACGGCTTCCACGCGCCCACCATGTCGTTCCCGGTGGCCGGCACGCTGATGATCGAGCCGACCGAGTCCGAGGACCTCACCGAACTCGACCGGTTCTGCGACGCGATGATCGCCATCCGCGCCGAGATCGAGAAGGTCGGCTCGGGCCAGTGGCCCGCCGAGGACAACCCGCTGCGGGGCGCCCCGCACACCGCGGCGGCGCTCGGCGGCACGTGGGAGCACGCGTACACGCGTGAGGAGGCCGTCTTCCCGGCCGGTGTGTCGACCGCGGACAAGTACTGGCCGCCGGTGCGCCGGATCGACCAGGCCTTCGGCGACCGCAACCTGGTCTGCTCCTGCCCGCCGCTGGACGCTTACGAGGAGTGATCGGCGTAGGGCATGCGTCGGGGCCGGTGCGGAGCGTATGTCTCCGGCCGGCCCCTCGTGTCAGGGGCAGTGTCTGCCCCTTGCGTCAGGGGGCAGTGGCTGCCCCTGGCGCGCCGCTCAGGCGGCCCTCATCACCTGGTCGATGCCCAGCGGGCGGTGCGGGGCGATGATCTGGCCGTCGGGCAGAAGCTCACCGGTGTCCTCGAAGAGCAGAACGCCGTTGCACAGCAGGCTCCATCCCTGCTCCGGGTGGTGCGCCACGAGACGGGCGGACTCCCGGTCGGCGGATTCGGCGGTGGGGCACGGTGGCTGGTGCTGGCACATGATGGATGCGATCTTTCGCTCTGTCGTGATGGGTGAGATGGCTGCCGTGTCTGTCCTGCGGCTTGTCATGTCGTTCATGGCCGCCCCCCGTCGGCGATACGGTCCGGACCCAGTCTTGCCCTACGGCTGTCGATCCGCAGGCATTTGGCTGCACCGGTTCTCACAGGTTCATGACGCGTCACCCGTGCGGACGGTTCAGCCCAACTCCCCCCTCACTTCGGGTGGTTTGTGATGGCCGGAAGGGGCTAGGCCCGTCCAGGGGGTGTCTGACCATGCACGGCACGTGCCCCGCGGCCGTTTCCGGCGGCGGGGCACGGGTGGCACGGGTCGGGTCGGGCTTGTCCTATGCGGGCGAGCCGAGCAGCGGGGCCGGTGTCATGCGCAGGGTGAGCACCGGCAGGAGGTCGGCGACGACGTGCGGACGGTGGGCCGCTATCCCGGGCGGGGCCGGGGCGAGCGGGACCAGGAGATCGGTCGCGGCCAGGGAGCCCGACGCGCCGTCGGCGGAGCAGTCGCCGTGCAGCCACAGGGTGAGCATGTACAGCTTCGGTACGGACAGCAGCCGGGCCTGGTAGGGCTGGGTCGCCGCCTCCTCCGCCTGGCGCAGGGCACGTTCGGTGGCGGCGATGTAGGGGCCTTCGAAGAAGTGCGAGAACGCCCAGCCGTCAGGGGTGAGCATGGTCTCGGCGGCGGCGACGGGGCGGTCCCCGCAGCGGATGAGGAAGCGCCACCCCGCGAGCCGGGTGACCCACTCGCCTGTGGGAGTGATCCGGTCCAGTACGTGCACGGGCAGCGGGAGTTCGGGTGACGCGGGTCCTTGGGCGGCTCGCAGGGACGGGGTACGAGCCTCCTGGACCGCGGTGGGGGAACCGAGTGCCGTGAGGACGGAACGGAGAGCGGGCGCGGGTGCCGGGGGGACATGCAGGAGCATGGTGGGTCGCCTCTCATTCGACAGGCAGTGGCGCGGGGGGCGGTGCGGGAAGGGGCGGGCGGACGTCGCTGTCAGCTCTCGGGGTCAGAGGAGCGGGGGGAACGGTGCCCGGACGAATGGAGGCGCTTCGACGACAGGCCTCAGGACCGCGTGCGCCAACTCTCTCTGCCTCGTGCGGAAAGTTTATACGACACATGTTCATGCAATGTTTCGTCTAGTCGTCCCGCGGATGACGAGCAAGGCAATATCCGGTCGCTGATTGGCGGGGATTCATCCCGATATCGAGCGGGCTCACCAGGCACGACCTCGGATTACTCGTCCGTGACGGTCGGCCGATTCGCGTCGACGTTTTTTACGACAGGGTTGCGCCCTGAAAATGCATACCGCCGCATGCCGGGGGAATGTGCCCGGTGCCGCTTCCCACCAGCCTAGCGGGTGGCGGCCGCGCACGGGGGCGTTATCGATCGCGTTGCCGGGGCATCATCCACCGTGACCCGAGGACAGCAGGGGCCGGGACGTCGGCCTGCCCATCCTAGGAGGGACGTAGTCGATGGGAGAGAAGGTCGTGGCAGGGGCGTTCGACCTGTCCGATCGTCAGCGCTACCGCGACAAGCTCAGGCGGTGTCTGACGGGACTTGCGCGACTGCTGGAGGAGGAGAGGTTCGATCGTCCGAAGAATCTCATGGGTCTGGAGATCGAATTGAATCTCGCCGGACCCGACGGCATGCCGCGGATGATGAATGCGGAAGTACTGGAAAGGATTGCCAGCCGGGATTTCCAAACAGAACTCGCCATGTTCAACCTGGAAGTCAACATAGCTCCACACCCGCTGGGCGGCAGGGTATTCGACCGGCTCACCGAGGAGTTGCGCACCTCGCTCGCCTATGCTCACCGGAAAGCGAACGAGGTCGACGCCGGCATCGTGATGATCGGTATTCTGCCGACGCTCGACCGTGACGACCTGGTCTCCTCCAACCTGTCCGCCGTCGACCGGTACACCCTGCTCAACGACCAGATCGTGGCCGCCCGCGGCGAGGACTTCACCCTCGACATCGACGGGGTGGAGCGGCTCGTGTGCACCTCCCGTTCGATCGCGCCCGAGGCCGCCTGCACCTCTGTCCAGTTGCACCTTCAGGTGACCCCGGCGCGGTTCGCCGACGTGTGGAACGCCGCGCAGGCGGTCGCGGCGGCGCAGATCGCCGTCGGCGCCAACTCGCCCTTCCTGTTCGGGCGTGAACTGTGGCGCGAGTCCCGGCCACCGCTGTTCCAGCAGTCCACCGACACCCGGCCGCCCGAACTTCAGGCGCAGGGGGTACGGCCGCGCACCTGGTTCGGGGAGCGCTGGATCACCTCGGCCTACGAACTGTTCGAGGAGAACCTGCGCTACTTCCCGGCGCTGCTGCCGATCTGTGACCCCGAGGACCCCTTGCAGGTCCTCGACGAGGGCGGCACACCCAAGCTCGCCGAACTCGTCCTGCACAACGGCACGGTCTACCGCTGGAACAGGCCGGTGTACGGCATCGCCGACGGCGTCCCGCATCTGCGGGTGGAGAACCGGGTACTGCCCGCCGGACCCACCGTCGTCGACGTGATCGCCAACGCGGCCTTCTACTACGGCGTCGTGCGCGCCCTCGCCGAGGACGCGCGGCCGGTGTGGGCGCGGCTGCCGTTCGAGGCCGCCGCCGCCAACTTCGACAACGCCTGCCGCTACGGCATCGACGCCCGGCTGAAATGGCCGCGGCGCGGGCGGTACGGCGGGATCGTCGAGGTGGATGCCGTGGACCTGGTGCGCGACGAACTGTTGCCGCTCGCCGAGGCGGGGCTCGACGCGTGGGGTGTCGAGCCGGCCGACCGGGACCTGTACCTCGGTGTGATCGAGGAGCGGTGCCGGCTGAGGACCAACGGTGCGACCTGGCAGTCCGCCACCTTCCACCGGGCGCTGGAGCAGGGGCTCGACCGGGACGCCGCACTGGCCGCGACGACCCGGCGGTACGGCCAGCTGATGCACCTGGGCGAGCCGGTGCACACCTGGCCGGTCGGGTTACGGGAACCGGTGCCGCTGGGCTGAGCGACCTCCCCTGCCCTCTGCCTGCCCCTTCCCGTAGAACCTTGTCGCGCCCAGTTGAGCCGGTGCCGTACGGCAGCCGTATGGCACAACAGAGGGGAGGCGCCGCGTAGAGCATGTGCGCCCTGTACGGTGTGCGCGCTCCGTGCGGCGTCCGCCCCACGGCCTGTCGCACGCGATCTTCGTAACTTCTTTCGAGACCCTGACGGGGCGAAGATGGGACGCGGCGGGATCGCTCATTGCGCAACAGGAGGCGGGAGTGCAGGTGGAGGCAGGGTCGGTGGCCGATTCTTTTCCGGCGGAGCAGCCGACGCGACGGGTTCTCCGTGACGAGACGCTGCTGGTGCTGGCATTGTCGCTCGGTGCGAGCGGAGTGTCCGCGCTGATCAGCTTTGTCGGCTCGGTCACCAAGCCGGGGGGTCTCAAGGACCAGGCGGCCACCTTGAACGCCTCGGCCGCACCCGGCCGGCCCTGGCTCGATCTCGCCTGGCAGCTCTTCGGAATCGCGACGGCGCTCGTGCCGGTCGCCCTCGTCGCGCACCTCCTGCTGCGCGAGGGTTCGTCGCTGCGCACGCTCGGCTTCGACCGCACACGGCCCTGGCCGGACCTCGGCCGCGGGGCGGTGATCGCCGCGGTGATCGGTTCCACCGGCATCGCGTTCTATCTGGCCGCCCGGGGCTTCGGCGCCAACCTCACGGTGGTGCCGGAGGCCCTGCCCGACGTGTGGTGGAAGTTTCCGGTCCTGGTGCTGTCGGCGGTGCAGAACGCGGTCCTGGAAGAGGTCATCGTCGTCGGCTATCTGCTGCGCCGGCTCGGCCGACTGGGCTGGACCCCCGGGACGGCTCTGGTGGCCAGCGCGGTGCTGCGCGGCTCGTACCACCTCTACCAGGGCGTCGGCGGCTTCCTCGGCAACATGGCGATGGGCGTGGTCTTCGTCTGGCTGTACCGGCGCTGGGGGCGGGTGGGCCCCCTGGTGGTGGCCCACTCGCTGCTCGACATCGGGGCGTTCGTCGGGTACGCGCTGCTGGCGGGGAAGGTGGGCTGGCTGCCCACTGCGTGAGGGCCGGCGGCGGCGTCAGCCGAGGAGTTCGCCCTCGATGACGGTGACCGCACGGCCCGTGAGCAGGGTGCGGTCGCCGCGCAGTGCGGTGCGGACGCGGCCCGAGCGGGGCGAGGCCTGCAGACCGACGAGGTCCGGGCGGCCGAGGCGCTCGGACCAGTAGGGGGCCAGGGCGGTGTGGGCGCTGCCGGTGACGGGGTCCTCGTCGATGCCGACGTTCGGGAAGAAGCAGCGCGAGACGAAGTCGTAGCCCCGGGAGGGGTCCTCGGCGCGGGCGGTCGCGATGACGCCTCGCTCGGAGTGGCGGCCGAGCGCCCTGGGATCGGGGGCGAGATCGAGCACGGACTTCTCGTCGGGGAGTTCGACGATCAGGTCGCCGATGGCCGGACCGGTGTCGAACGCGGTGAGGGGCTCGGTGCCGAGGGCGTCGGCGAGACCCTCGGGGATCTCGGCACGGGTGAGCGGTGCGGTGGGGAAGTCCAGGGTGATGGAGCCGTCCTCGTGCGGCTCGGCGCTCAGTACCCCGCTGCGGGTGGCGAAGCGCACGGGGCCGTCGTGGGCGCCCGTGGTGTGCAGCACATGGGCGGTGGCGAGGGTCGCGTGGCCGCACAGGGCGACCTCGGTGGCGGGCGTGAACCAGCGCAGCGCCCAGTCGGCCTCGCCGCCGTCGGGCAGAGGGCGGGCGAACGCGGTCTCGGCGTGGTTCACCTCGCGGGCCACGCTCTGGAGCCAGTCGTCCTCGGGGAACGCGTCGAGGAGCAGGACTCCGGCCGGATTGCCGGTGAAGGGGCGGTCGGTGAAGGCGTCGACGATTCGAATCCGCATGGGCCGACGTTAGACCGCGCCGGACGAGCCGGACCAAGACCAATGCCGAGTGGCTGGACCCGAACGGCCCGTCTCGCCGAAGGCCGGCCGATCTCAACTGCACGGTGACCGGCCGGCCGCCGGGGCGGTGGGTCAGTGCGCGGTGACCGTATACGCGCCGAGCGCGCGGTTGCCGAGCGGCTTGGCGACGGCCCGCAGAACGTCGGCCTGGCTCAGGACGAGCTGCCGCACCGGCTCGGACAGCACGGCCAGACGTTCCTCCGCGCCGGCCAGGTCGAGGCAGGCGGCGACTTCCCAGTCGCCGTCCTGAAGCTCTTCGGTGTCGACCGACCCGCTGCCGTCGGCCGTCCATCCGGCCTCGGGCAGGAGCCGCAGCAGCGCCTCACGGGAGAAGGGCGTGCGCACATTGCCCTGGCCAGGCGATCCCGCGGCCTCGATCTGCCCCTGGATCAGTACGGCGAGGAGGTGCGCCAGCTGGTCGTCGGAGGCGGGCGTCAAGTCCCACTCGGTGAACCACAGTCGCCGCGCCCACGACCGTACCCGGGCCAGGGTGTCCCGCAGTTGTCCGATCGAAGCGAAGTACCAGGAGCAGTGGGCGAGCACCACATGGTCAAAGGTGCCGTCGGGGAAGTCGACCGAAGGGTCGAGGACATCGGTGCCGAAGCGGAAGTCGATACGCGGCCCGAGCGGGCCCGCCGTGAGCCGGGCCGCCGATTCCCCGAGCGTGACCGGCGCCCCGTAGGAGGGTTCGGCCACGTCCACGGCCACCACTCGCCCCTCGGGCCCGACCGCCTCGGCGAGGACGGCGGTCATGTCGCCCTGTCCACAGCCCAGTTCGAGGACGGTTGAGCCGGGCGCGATCTGCCAGCTCGCCACGAGTGCGGCACGGTGGCGGGTCTGGGTCAGCTGGACGTCGGGGCTGTGATCGGCGGCGGCCATGCCGGCCGCGAGCGAGGGGGCCTTGGCGTGGAGATCTGTGTGATTCACAAAGTCCTTGGTGATGCTCGACGGGTCGGTGCAGGCCGATGGTACGAGACGCGCGGGCGACGCCTCCGACTTTTTCCGGCGCGCTGCGACGGCGCGGGCCGGGCCGGGCGCGGCTTGCCCAGCCTCCGCACCCACCCACGGACCGGACCAGCCGGCGGGGTCCTATTTCGACGGGCGCGTCCAGGCGCGTACGGCCAGCTTGCCGGTGGTGCCGAGATCGAGGTTGGGCGTCACGGTCACAGGATCGGCGCCCTGCTCGGCTCGCACCCTGACGTAGGGGACGTTGACGGCGGCGCCGGACTCGGTGGTGTTGCGCCACATGAGGCCCGAAAGGGCGCTCTCGCCCGGCTTCAGGACCAGCGGGCGGGCCGGCTCGTCGAATCCGGTACCTGTGCTGATGCCGCCGCTGCCATGTATGACCCGGACGCCTTGGACGGGTGAAAGGTTCTCGTCCAGCAGTTCCAGGAGCGGATAGCCGTCGAGTGGGTAGTCGCGCTTCCCGCAGTTCTCCAGGTGCAGGCCCACCACGCGCAGCCCCATCGCGGCGTCGCCGTCATCGATGGTGAGGCGGATGCCGGAGGGCGGGCACTCGCCGGACGCGGGCGGCGCCTCGGCGGCGGGCACCTTGGTCACCCGGGAGACCTTGACGCGGGTCACCCGGGACGCTCCGGGGGCCAGCACCCCCAGCCGGACCGTGCCGCGCTCGGTCGCGCCGGGGCCTACCGAGCGCACGGTCTCCTGGCTGTTGCCCATGACCTCGCCGGCGTCCGTGGTGAAGTCGAACAGGATCGTGTACGTCAGCGCCTCGGTGCCGTTGTTGGTGACTTCGTAGGCCGCCGAGATCCCGGAGTCACCGGTGGGGAGGGGATCGGCGTGGACGGAGAACCCGTCGGAGTCGGGGGCGGGCGTGGCGGACGGGACGGTCATCGAAGTGATCCGGACGCCGTCCACGGGAGGGGCGGTGACGGCGGTCCCGGACGCGGGGGCGGCTGCGCCGGGGGTGCCCACCTGTTCGGATCCGCATGCCGTGAGCAGCAGGAGTGCGGCGAGGGCCGGGAGAAGGCCAGTGACTTTGCGCATCAGGTCACCCCATCAGGGACGCGAGCGCCGAGCCATGGTGGAAGCCACAGTTCCGGTCACGGGCGCGGTACGGGCGGCCTGCCAGGCGGGCTGCTGCGACGTGCGGATACGCGGTTCCGACTCATGGGCGAGGCCTGTCATCCCGCATCGACAGCGGCATCGACGGACCGGACCGCCTGAGACGAAGAGCGAACCGGACCAGCTCAACTGAGATCGGAGCCGGATCGCAGAAGACGGGACAGGCGGCCCCGCGCTTCAGGGTCTTGTCATGCGAGCTCTTCCGATATATCGTTGAGATATCGCGACAGATCAAAGAAGGATGGAGTGATGGCGATGCGTTCCCACGAAGAGGACTTCGGATTCGAACGGCACGGGCACCGGGGCGGCCCCGGTCATCGCGCCCGCGGCGGCTTCGACATGCGGCGTGCGGCCTTCGGGCCCTTCGGGCCGGGCGGCCCCGGCGGCCCTGGCGGCCCCGGATTCGGGGGACCCGGTTTCTTCGGACCGGGTGGCCCCTGGGGCGGACGCGGCCGGGGCGGACCGCGCGGCAGGGCGCGGCGCGGTGATGTACGGGCCTCGATCCTGGCCCTGCTCAAGGACCGGCCCATGCACGGCTACGAGATGATCCAGGAGATCGCCGAGCGCAGCGGCGGGACGTGGAAGCCCAGCCCCGGCTCGGTCTACCCCACCCTCCAACTGCTGGAGGACGAGGGGCTGATCACCAGCGAGAGCGAGGGCGGCAAGAAGCTCTTCTCACTCACCGAGGCGGGTCGCGCCGCGGCCGAGGAGGGCCCGGAGGCGCCTTGGGAGGAGGCCTCGCGCGGTGTCGACTGGGAGGCGTTGCACGAGATCCGGCAGGCCGGCTTCGGTCTGATGGAGGCGTTCGGCCAGGTCTGGAAGGCCGGCAGCAAGGAGCAGCGGGAGAAGGCCCTCGCGGTCATCAACGAGGCCCGCAAGAAGCTGTACCTGATCCTCGCCGACGAGGACTGAGGCAGCACAGCGGGTCACGCCCCAGGAGGCGCCCGGCGGCACATCCGTCGCCGGGCGCCTTCGCGTCCGTCCCATCGGGACACCCGTCCGCCCCCTCAGGACACCAGCGACCCGAGTCGGCGCAGCGACTCGTTCAGCGCGGCCGTCGCCGAGTCCTTCAGCTTGCCCGCCATGAGGGAGACCGCCGCGCCGGTGAACTCCCCGTCGATGCGTACCGAGGTGCCCTCGCCCTCCGGTGTCAGCGTGTACCGCGTGGCGACGGTCACGGCCATCGGACCCTTGCCGCGGATGGCGAGGACACGGCCGGGCACCAGTTCCTCGACGGTCCAGACGACCTCGGCCGGGAAGCCCATGAGCTTCATGTTCTCCTCGAAGGTCCCGCCTACTTCCAAGGTTGCCGGGCCGCCGCCGGGGAAGGCGGTGTGAGTCGCGTTCCACTCGCCGTACGACGACCAGTCGGTCAGCCGGGTCCACACCTTCTCGGCGGGCGCCTCGACATGTGCTTCCGCGCTGACTTCGGCCATGCGACCACCCCTTGGTGTCGGCTGCTGCGTCGGGCGCAGCTACGGTGTCGCGGAAGGTAGCCGGGGGCTCCCGAACATTCAATACTGATGGATCGCCAGGAAATGCGGGAGCGGTTCCCATGGCGGCCCCGGGCAAGGCGGCGCGCGGTTCATCAGGGAAAACGGCGTGATCTCATCCGTAAGGAGGAGAACCCGGTCAGCCTTCCCCAACCTGTGTCGGATGCGAAGATGCTGCCCACCGGGGATGACCCGGGTCGCCGGGACTGATGGGGTAGGGGATGTGCCACCCCGTCATTCCCAGCGGCCGGCTGCCGAGTCCGGCGAGCACCGCACGCACCACGATGCCAGACTCACCGCCGAGTTGGCAGCGGTGGTCGCGGGTGCCCGCAGAAGAGCGGTGCGCGACGGTGACCGGCAGACCGACACGGCGCACCTCCTGCACACTCTCGTGGAGTCCGACGCCGAGGTGCGGGCCGTCTTCGACGGTCCCCAGATCGCACGGCTGCTCGGCTATCTGGTCCAGCGGGCCATCGGCTA
Source organism: Streptomyces sp. NPDC052036 (assembly GCF_040680495.1). NCBI lineage: Bacteria > Bacillati > Actinomycetota > Actinomycetes > Kitasatosporales > Streptomycetaceae > Streptomyces > Streptomyces sp. NPDC052036. Next base: position 24,265 of record NZ_JBFAWW010000031.1, read on the forward strand.
CGGCCTGCGCTGGCAGAGCACGGTCGAGGACTCCGGTGCCCTGCCAGTGCTCTGTGAACCGGAACGCTGGTCCCCGGCGGTGGCGAGCGCCCTGACCGCGGCCTACGGTCGCGCGGTCCGGCGTGGCGCCGCACGCGCAGAGGGGCTGGATCTGCTCGCGGCGATCCTGACGGACCCCGGGGCGCGGGCCGTCGAGGTCCTCGGCCGCGCGGGCGTCGACGTGGCGGGTCTTCGGGCCCGCATCGAGGCGGGGACGACGGTGGACGACTACGCCGCCGGGCCCCTGGATGCGGAGGAGGCCCGGGGCGGGGACGGGGTGTGGCCGACAGTGCTCCCGTCGCCGCGGGTGCCGCCCGGCCGAGGGGGGCCGCTGCCGGACGCCCCGGCATCCAGCCCCTGAGGCAGGGCCGGGTCCGCCGCTGAAGGAGATGCCGCGTCCGTCCGTCCCCTGAGACAGGTGCTATCCGGGGTGACGCTCATGTCGACGCCTGTCATCATGTGCCGATGCACACGTCTCAGGGGAATCGGGGCAGCCGTGACCGGGGTGTCGGCCTGGGGCTCGCCCTTGTGTCGGCGCTCGCCTTCGGCGGGTCCGGTGTCGCGGCGAAGCCGCTGATCCAGGCAGGCCTCGACCCGCTCCATGTGGTGTGGCTGCGGGTCGCGGGCGCCGCGCTCGTGGTTCTCCCGCTCGCCGTTCGCCACCGCGCGCTGCTGCGCGAGCGCCCCGCACTGCTCACCGGTTTCGGGCTGCTCGCCGTGGCCGGGGTCCAGGCCTGTTACTTCGCCGCCCTCTCCCGTATACCTGTCGGCGTCGCCCTGCTCATCGAGTACCTCGCGCCCGCGCTCGTGCTCGGCTGGGTGCGCCTCGTGCAACGGCGGCCCGTCACCCGCGCCGCGGCGGTCGGCGTGGTCCTGGCGGTCGGCGGACTCGCCTGTGTCGTGGAGGTGTGGTCGGGGCTGAGCTTCGACCCCGTCGGTGTGCTGCTCGCGCTCGGCGCCGCCTGCTGCCAGGTCGGCTACTTCGTCCTGGCCGACCAGGGCACCGAGGCGGGTGAGCAAGCCCCGGACCCGCTCGGCGTCATCGCGTACGGACTGCTGATCGGGGCCGTCGTCCTGACGGTCGTCGCCCGCCCGTGGACCATGGACTGGTCCGTCCTCGCCGGCAGCGCGGACATGAACGGCACCCCGGTCCCGGCCGTTCTGCTGCTGGCCTGGATCGTGCTGATCGCCACGGTCCTCGCCTATGTCACCGGCGTGCTGTCCGTGCGCCGGCTCTCTCCCCAGGTGGCCGGCGTCGTGGCCTGCCTGGAAGCGGTGATCGCCACCGTGCTGGCCTGGGTGCTGCTCGGCGAGCACCTCTCGGCGCCGCAACTGGCCGGTGGGGCGGTGGTCCTGGCGGGGGCGTTCATCGCCCAGTCCTCGGCGCCCACGAAGGGCTCGCCGGAGCCGGTCGCGAGCGGCGGCGCGGACAGGGATTTGTCCGTCCGCGGCACGGCTGCCTAAGGTGTCGCTCATGCATTCGGACGCACTCGTTCTTCCGCCCCCCGCCGCCTGAGGGCGGGCCCTCCGGAATCCGCGCCCGGCACGCCGCCGGGCGGAACGGTGCTGCCCGCAGAAGAAGTCCACGGCCCCGACGCTCGCGGGCCCTTTCCGAACTTCTGCGTATCTGCGGAGACCACAACATGCCGAATGCTGTCTCCGGCCTGCCCGTCGGGCGAGGCCTGCTGTATCTGATCGTCGCCGGTGTCGCCTGGGGCACCGCGGGCGCGGCCGCCTCCCTGGTCTACCGGAGCAGTGACATGGGGCCCGTCGCCCTCTCCTTCTGGCGTTGCGCGGCCGGGCTCGTCCTGCTGCTCGCCGCCCGGCTGCTGCGTCCGCGCGCCCGCCCCGCCGTGCCGGAACGACGGGGGCGCGGAGCGCTGCGGGCGGAAGCGACCGGCCTCGGTCTCGCCGTCTTCCAGACCGCCTACTTCGCGGCGGTCTCGGCCACCGGGCTCGCCGTGGCGACCGTCGTCACCCTCGGCGCCGGCCCCGTGCTCATCGCGCTCGGCGCCCGCCTCGCGCTGGGGGAGCGGCTCGGCCGGGGCGGCGCGACCGCCGTCGTCGGAGCGCTCGCCGGACTCGGGGTGCTCGTCCTCGGCAACGGGGGCGCGACGGTGCGCCCGTGGGGCGTGCTGCTCGCCGTGGTGTCGGCGGCCGGCTACTCGGTCATGACCCTGCTCACCCGCCGGTGGGGCCGCGACGGCACGGCCGACGGGTCCGGCACCACTGTCTCGGCGTTCGCGGTCACAACCCTGATCCTGCTGCCGTTCGCCCTGGCCGAGGGGCTGTTGCCGCACACCGCCGACCCGCTGCGCCTCGGGTGGACGGTGGCGTACATCGCCGCGGTACCCACCGCCCTCGCCTACGCCCTCTACTTCGCGGGCGCGGCCGTCGTGCGGTCCGCCACCGTGTCCGTGGTGATGCTGCTCGAACCGGTCAGCGCCGCGGTGCTTGCCGTCGCCCTGCTGGGCGAGCGGCTCACGGCGGCGACCGCCGTCGGCACCGCGCTGATGCTCGGCTCGGTCGCGGGCCTTGCCGTGACGGAGGCACGCGGGGCGCGGGCGCGGAGGGAGGAGCCGGTCCTCGTGTGACGGCACCGGCCGGCGTGCGGGTGCGGGTGCCGGTGACGGCCCCGCACCCGGGTCCCTCATGCCTCGCGTCTGCGCAGAAGGTGCTCGCGGGCCGCCGCGTCCCCCGGGCCGCCCCGCTCCGCCAGCCCGGCCGCGATACGGTCCCGCACCTGGTCCGCCTTGTTCCCGGCGTACTTGAACTTGGCCCGCACGTCGGTCACTTCGAGCCGCAGGCCGCGGATCCCGGGCAGCATACGGCCGTACGGGTCCTCGCCCGCCGCCGGGCGGGCCGAACCGCCCTCCGGCTGGAAGTGGCCGAGCTGACGGCCCAGCAGCTCCGCCTTCTCGGCCGGATCGTCCACGATGCGGGCCGTGCAGCGGAGCTGGACCGCCGCGTAGAAGCTGGTGGGCACGCCGTGTTCGGACAGGACGCCGGGGGCCGCCTGCCAGGGGCCCGGTACGTACACATAGTCGTCGACCACGCTGAGCAGCACGTCGGGGTTCGCCTCCAGGGGCGCCCAGAGCGGGTTCGGCCGCGCCAGGTGGCCCACGGCCTCGCCGCGTTCGGCGTCGTAGGCGAAGTGGAGCGGCTGAACGTACGGCGGCTCGCCCGGCAGTCCGTTGACGGCGAGCTGCCCGAAGTCGTGCTCGGCCAGCCAGCGGTGCCACTCGGTGTCGTCGTGGGCCGCGTCCCAGGGGTGGATCAGCATCACAGGACCGCCAGATAGTCCGGCAGCGCGATGCCGGGCGACAGGTCGGCGTCGGGCTGCGGGGCGCCGTACTCCTTGCGGACGGGGATCACGCCTGCCCAGTGGGGGAGGGCGAGGTCCTCGGGCTCGTCGGCCACCCCGCCGGTGCGCACCTTGGCGGAGACCTCGTCCAGGTCGAGCCGGATCACGGCCGTGGCGGCCAGCTCCTTCTTGTCGGCGGGACGCGAGTCGCGCGAGCGGCCGGGCACCACCTGGTCGACCAGCGCGTCCAGGGCGGTCTGCCGCTCCGCCGGGTCGGTGACCTGGCGGGCGATGCCGTGCACCATCACGGACCGGTAGTTGATCGAGTGGTGGAAGGCCGAGCGCGCCAGGACCAGACCGTCGACGTGCGTCACCGTGAGACAGACCGCGAGCCCGGGGTCGGGCGCGCCCGACATCCGCAGCGGCCGCGAACCCGTCGAGCCATGGACGTAGAGCCGCTCGCCGACCCGGCCGTACAGCGTGGGCAGGGCGACCGGGGCGCCGTCGCGGACGAAGCCGAGGTGGCAGACATAGCCCTCGTCGAGTATCGCGTGCACCAGGGCCTTGTCGTACGACGCCCGTTGCGGGGAGCGCGTGGGCACGGTGCGGTCGGTCGGGGTGTAGGCGCTGGGCGGCGATGTCGGCTGCGGGGTCCCTCGCATTTGTGCTCCTGATTGCACTAGTGCATACTTTGCTTTGTGCTAGGAGGATATCGGATCGAAGGGCGACGCGCAGCAGAGATTGCGGCGAGCGTCGAGCGCGCGGTGGGTTCGGGGGATCTGGAACCGGGGCAACTGCTTCCGCCACTACGGGAGTTGGCGGGCCAGCTGGGGGTGAATCCCAACACCGTCGCCGCCGCGTACCGGGTGCTGCGTGAACGCGGGGTCATCGAGACCGCCGGGCGGCGGGGCAGCCGGGTGCGGTCCGCGCCGGCCACGACGGGCAGGGACCACATCCATGTGGACGTCCCCGAGGGGGTGCGCGATGTGTCGAGCGGGAATCCGGACCCCGCGCTGCTGCCCCCGCTGGCGCAGGCGTTCGCCGCGGCGGGGGCCGAGGGCGACCGTGCCCCGGTGCTGTACGGCGATGTCGCGGTGGAGCCGGAACTGGCCCGCCTCGCGCGGGCCGCGCTGGACGCCGACGGGGTGCCGGACGGGCCGCTTGCCGTGGTCTCCGGATCGCTGGACGCCGTCGAACGGGTCCTCGCGGCCCATCTGAGACCGGGGGACACGGTCGCGGTCGAGGACCCGGGTTGGGGCAGGACCCTTGACCTCGTTCCGGCCCTCGGGCTGCGTACGGCCTCGGTCCCCGTCGACGACGAAGGGCCGCTCCCGGACGGACTGCGCGATGCCCTGGCCGCCGGGGCCCGGGCGCTGATCGTCACGGACCGGGCGCAGAACCCGACCGGCGCCGCGGTCAGCGCCGCACGCGCGCGTGCCCTGCGGTCGGTGCTGCGGGACCACCCCGGGACCCTGCTGATCGAGGACGACCACGGTCACGGGATCGTCGACGTGCCCCTCCATCCGCTCGCCGGGGTCACCCGGCACTGGGCCTTCGTACGCTCTGCCGCCAAGGCGTACGGCCCCGATCTGCGGCTCGCCGTGCTCACCGGTGACAGCGTCACCGTGGACCGGGTCCGGGGGCGGCAGCGGCTGGGGCCCGGCTGGGTGAGCCGGATCCTGCAGCGGGCCCTGGCGCGGCTGTGGGCCGACGGCGCGGTGGACGCGCGGGCGGTGGCGGCCGCGTACGGAAGGCGTCGCGACGGACTGATCGACGCGCTGGCCGCACGCGGTGTCGTGGCCCATGGGGTCAGCGGGATGAACGTGTGGGTTCCGGTGCCGGACGAGACCGGTGTGGTCGCCAGGCTGCTGCACGCGGGCTGGGCCGTCGCGCCCGGCGCCCGCTTCCGGCTGAGCGCGCCGCCCGGCATCCGGATCAGTGTCTCGGCGCTGGCCGAGGACGAGAGCGGCGCGCTGGCGGACGCGGTCGCCGCCGCCCTCGGCCCGGGTCGCGCCCGCAGCTACGTCTAGTAGGACTCCGTTAGGTCGTTCTGGCTCTTGGGTTTGGGTTGGTGGCGGATGCTCTTGGCAGGGGTTGGTGGCAGGTGGTGCAGGTGCCGGTCCAGCAGTTCAGCAGGTCCTGGAGGGTGTCGAGGATCTGGTAGAGGGTGAGTCCGCTGTATCGGCTTTTGGGGCCAGGCGCTGTTCGGTGAGGAAGGCGTGGGCGGCGGTGACCAGGGTGACGTGGTGGTGCCAGCCGTTCCAGGAACGTCCTTCGAAGTGGTCCAGGCCGAGGCCGTGCTTGAGTTCGCGGTAGTCGTGCTCGATGCGCCAGCGGATCTTGGCCAGGCGCACCAGTTCAGCAAGCGGGGTGTCCTGGGGCAGGCTGGACAGCCAGTAGTCGGTGGGTGCGTCGGCGCCTTCGGGCCATTCGACCAGCAGCGTCACCTCGGGCAGGACACCGTCCCAGGAGCCCTCCCGGGCGGTGACGGCGGCCTGGGCCAGGCGGCGGGCCCGGACCCCGGCCGGCCGCACCCGCCAGGACGCAAAGTGCGAGCGCATCGGACCGCGGGAGCCTTCCCGCCAGGTCACCTCGGAGAACGCCTGCCGTCCCTGGCCGGCCGCCAGCGCGGCCACCGGCAACGGCTTGTCCCGGTAGCGGGGCTGCGGCCTGCGGCCGTTGCCCGACCAGGCCGGGGCGGTGGGCCGCGCGTCGTGCGGGTGCACGGTCACGTCCGAACGGATGGCCACCACATAGCCGATGCCCCGCTCGCTCAGGCCGGCGCGGAAGTCGGCGTTCTGCCCGTAGCCGGCATCAGCCACCACCACCGGCGGCACCATGCCCCACCCGGCCAGCTCGTCGAAGACGTCCAGGGCCAGGCGCCACTTCTCCCGATGTCCGATGTCCTCGGGGATCCCCGCCTTGCGCCGGCGGACCCCGTCGTGCGCCCATTCCTGAGGGACGAACAGCCGCCACTGCAGCGGACAGGACGCGGCATCGGAGACCGCGTGCACGCTCACCGCGACCTGACAGTTGGCCCGCTTGCCCAAAGCTCCGCAGTACTGGCGGGCGACCGCCACCGACATCTTCCCGTCCTTGGGGAACGACACGTCATCGACCGCCCAGGCATCCGGGCCGATCAGCGGCACCATCCGCTGCGCGATCCGCCGCCGCACCGGCACCGGATCCCACGTCGACTGGTTCACGAACTGCTGCAGGTTCTGCTCGTTGCCGTCCGGCAGGCGCTCCGCCATCGGCTGGATCGACTTCCGCCGCCCGTCCAGCATCAGCCCCCGCAGATAGCAGTCACCCTTCGCCCGCTGATCCTTGCGCGGCACCGACGCGAAGACGTCCGCCACGAATAACGCCAACGTCGCCCGAGCCCGCTCCACTTCATGTGCATCCACACCACCAACATGCCCCCAAACAGGACCGCGAGACAGACCTAACGAAGTCCTACTAGTACTGCGACCGGAAAGGTTCACCGGCTCGCGAGGCCCGGCAGGGCACCTCGCCGCGTTGTCGCATCACCCGCGTACATCCAGTACGGGGGCGACGCTCCGCCTTGCGATGCTCCCCCAGTGCCCGAAAGGCGTGGGGGCACCCTCAGCACCGGACGCTGCGAGCTTCCCGGCAGGCCTTTCCGGCCACAGCACCAGCGCTGCGACCCGTCACCCTCGATGCCGGCGGTGTCGGCCGCCGCGGTGGTCCCGATCGCCGTGCACCGAAGGCGGGGCCGGTGATCTCGATGGTGAGTCCGAACGCGACGGCGAGGGCGTCGTCGTAGGCCGGGGGAAGTCGCGCAGCACGGCGGCCGGATCGAACCGTCGCCCGATCACATCGACGCGTAGCGCACGCCGAGCAGGGTAACGACACAACCGATGGTTGTGATGTCATGGCCCGTCGGTTGTTTGATCCGGCCGTCGGCGACTCGCTTTGATACCGGTGGTCAGGGCGTGGTTGTTCGGGTCGGTTGCGGGGTGCGTGGGGTATGGCGGGTGGGCAGGCGCTGGGTCGGCGGTTCGGCTGGCTGTGGGCGGCGTACGCCGTCAGCGCGTACGGCTCCGGACTCGGGTTCGGAGCGTTTCCGCTGATCGCGGTCCTCGTGCTGCACTGCGGGCCGGCCCAGGTGGCGGCGCTGGCCGCCGCGGGGCGGGCCGTGGGAGCCGTACTCGCGGTGCCGCTCGGTCCATGGGTGGAGTTCCGCCGCAAGCGGCCGGTCATGATGACGATGGACCTGGCCCGGTTCGCGGCGCTGGCCGGCGTCCCCGTCGCGTACGCGCTCGGCCGGCTCGGCTTCGCACAACTCCTCGTCGTCTCCGTCCTCGTCGCCGCGGCCGACATCACCTTCCGGGCGGCCAGCGGCGCGTACCTCAAGGCGCTCGTACCGCCGGAGGGCCTGCTCGTCGCGAACAGCCGGTTCGAGTCCACGACATGGACCGCGACGGTGCTCGGACCGCCCCTCGGCGGCGCCGCGATCGGGATGTTCGGCCCGGTGATCACCGTGCTGGCCGACGCCGTCAGCTACCTGCTCTCGGCGCTGGGCATCCGGGCCATCGGCGGGAGCGAGCCGCGCCCCGTGCGGACCGGCGCCGCGCGGATGCGGGCGGGCGACCTGCTGGAGGGATGGCGCCACATTGTCACCCACCCCGGGCTGCGCCCGCTGTTCTTCAACACGATCGTCGTCAACGGCCTGATCATGGCCTCCGAGCCGTTGCTCGCCGTCCTCATGCTGGGCCGCCTCGGGTTCGCGCCCTGGCAGTACACCCTCGCGTTCGCGGCCCCCTGTGTCGGCGGCCTCGTCGGCTCACGCCTCGCGCGGCCGCTCGCGGCGCGGTTCGGGCAGCATCGGGTGCTGTTCGCCGCGGGAGTGCTGCGCGCCTGCTGGTCCCTCGGGCTGGCCTTCGTCCGGCCCGGCGTCCCCGGGATCGTGCTCGTCATCGTCGTCCAACTGGGCCTGGTGACCTGCTGCGGCGTGTACAACCCGGTGTTGGCCACCTACCGGCTCGACCACACCGCCCCCGACCGGGTGGCCCGCACCCTGTCCGCGTGGGCGGTCAGCAGCAGCGCCTCCATCGCGGCCCTGACCGTCCTGTGGGGCCTGCTTGCCGCCCTCACCAGCCCACGCACCGCACTCGCGGTGGCCGGCGTCCTCCTTCTGGCCACCCCGCTGCTGCTCCCGCGCCGCGAGAACGCGTCCCGCAGAGAGCTCACTGATGCCGGAGTCCAGGAAGCCGTCGACCGGGTCTGAGACCGAGGCCTCGGTCGCTACTTCCGGTCGCGGGCGCCGGGCCTGGGCCGGGACTGGGTCAGTGCCGCGCCCGCCAGCACGATCACCGCTCCGATCGGGGTGGACCAGGTCAGCGATTCGTCCAGGATCGACACGCCCGCAGCGGTGGCGATGACGGGGATGAAGTACGTGACCATCTGGGCCGTGGTGGGCCCGACCTCCGCGACCAGGCCGTACTGGAGCAGCACGGCGAGGCCGGTGCCCAGCGCGCCGAGGGCCGCGACCGCGAGCAGCGGGAGCAGCGGGAAGCGGCTCGGCAGGGTTGTGAACAGCGGTGTGACCACGGCCAGTTGGACTGTGGCGAGGAAGAGCTGGGCGCCGGTCAGGGACAGATGGGAGTGGCCGGTGCCGGCCAGGGTGCGACGCACATAGATCCAACCGATGGGGTAGCTGAGCGAGGCGAGCAGGGCCATCGCCGTGCCCGTCATGTCCAGGCCGTGGAAGCCCTGCCAGGCGCCGAGGACCGTGAGCACGCCCAGGAAGCCGATGCCGAGGCCCGCGACCCGGCGACGCGTCGGCCGGTCCTCCGAGAGCGCGACCAGCGACAGGACCATGCCCCACAGAGGTGAGGTGGCATTGCAGATCCCGGCGAGCGTGGACGGGATCGTCAGCTCCGAGTACGCGAAGAGCGAGAACGGCAGCGCGTTGAGCAGGAACGCCGCGACGGTGAGGTGGCCCCAGGTGCGGGCGCCGCGCGGCAGGCGCGTGCGTTTGACGGCCATCGCGGCGGCGAGCACCGCCGTCCCGAACACCAGGCGGCCGAGGGTGACCTGGAACGGGGCGTACGCCTGCGTGCCGACCTTGATGAAGAGGAAGCTGAAGCCCCAGATCAGCGACAGGACGCCGAAACGGAGCCGCCAGTCGAGGGCGGTCCGGCGGCGGGGGCTGACGGTGGTGTCGGCGGTGGCTCGTTGCGTGGCGACGGTGCTCATGACCGTAACCATGGCGCAGCCAACCTCGTAGCGCAATTGAGATTTCACATGGAATATCTCGTAGGATCGCTTACATGTTGAACCTTGAGCGCCTTCGCATCCTCGACGCCCTTGCCCGGCACGGCTCGGTCAGTGGTGCCGCCGAGGGACTCCATGTGACGACCTCGGCCGTCTCCCAGCAGATGGCCAAGCTGGAGCGCGAGGTGGGGCAGCAGCTTCTGGCCAAGAACGGCCGGGGTGTGCGGCTCACGGACGCGGGGCGGCTCCTCGCCGACCATGCGGCGCGCATCTTGTCACAGGTGGAGCTGGCCCAGGCCGATCTGGAGGCGCAGCGCGGTCAGGTGGCCGGTGAGCTGCGCCTGTCGGCCTTCCCCACCGCGGCACGCGGGCTCTTCCCGACGGCGCTCGCCGCGCTGCGGTCGGACCACCCCGCTCTGCGTCTGCGGTCGTGCGAGCTGGAGCCGGAGGCCGGGGTCGCCGGTGTGGTGCGCGGCGACCTCGACCTCGCGGTCGTCCTCGACTGGTACAACAAGCCGATGCCGCTGCCCGACGGGCTCGTCAAGGCGGCGATCCTGGACGACCCGGCCGATGTGGCGGTGCCCGTGGGGCACCGGCTCGCCGACCGGCCGGACGCCGACCTCGGGGAGTTCGCGGACGACGAGTGGATCACCTGGGGCGAGGGCGAGTTCTGTCACGAGTGGCTCGTCTTCACCCTGCGCTCCAAGGGCGTCGAACCGCGCATCGGCCACCGGGCCGCCGAGACTCACACCCAGCTGGGCCTGGTGGCCGCCGGGCTCGGCGTGTGCATCGCCCCCCTGCTGGGGCGCGATCCGATGCCGGCCGGAGTGGTGACCGTGCCCCTGCGGCAGCAGGTGCGCAGGCATGTCTACGTGGTCTGGCGCGCCGACGCCGACCGCCGTCCGTCGATCCGGGCGGCGGTCGAGGCGCTCCGGGCGGCGGGGCAGGCCGTGGCGGCCGGCTGACCGGTCGCGGAGGGCGCCGCCGGGCGGGTCACACCAAGCCCAGCTTGCGGAAGTCCCAGGAGACGATCTTCGTCGGGGTCAGTCGCAGCCAGGCGTGGCGGCCGTCGTACGGCATCTCGTCCAGGCCGAAGTTCTTGCGCGCGAACAAGGTCTCCGGCAGGTCGAGTTCGGCGCACAACTCCCCGGTGCGGGGGCTCTCGCCCACGAACTCGATCGTGCCGGACAGCTCGGCGCCGCGCAGCTGCTCGTACTCCTCGCCCGTGTCCACGACGATGGCGACCCGTGGATCACGGCGCAGATCGACCCAGCGCTTGCTGCGCACCACGGAGTACAGCCACAGCGAGGTGCCGTCCCAGGCGAACCACAGGGCGCTCACATGCGGGGAGCCGTCGGCCGAGACGGTCGCGACCCGGCAGGTGCGCTGGGTGGCGAGGAACGCGTCCAGCTCGCCGGGCGACATCATGATCTTCCGGCCTCGGCGCTGAGTCTCCGCCATCCGGTTCCCCCTCTTCTTCTCCCACGTCGTGCCAGAGAGATCCTCTGACATCACGTCAGAAAAGAATGGAGCGTTCTGCGTCCGCCCGCAACGGTCGACTTCCGCCGCCCGCTGCCGCGGTCCTTCTGCCCTCGTCCGTCGTATCCCTTGTCCGTCGTACGTCCTCCGGTCCGTCGTACGTCCTCCGGTCCGCCTTCCACCTGCCCGCGGCAGTCGCTACGCTCGCCCGGCCATCGACGACTAGGGGAACCATGCCGCCGTACGAACAGCTCAGCGAACTCATCGAGCCGCGCACCACGGTGCTGCTCACCGTCGAGTGCCAGCAGGGCGTCGTGGGTCCGGACAGCGCGCTGCCCGAACTCGCCCGGCAGGCACGCTCCTCGGGGGCGCTCGCCAATGTGGCCCGGCTGGTCACGGCCGCGCACCAGGGCGGGGTCCAGGTGATCCACGCGATCGCCGAGCGCCGTCCCGACGGCCGGGGCGCGAACCGCAACGCGCGCCTCTTCCACGCGGCCGAGCGGCTCCCGGTGCAGCAGCTGTCCGGCACCACGGCGGTCCGTGTCGCGGCACCCATCGAGGTGACGGAGGAGGACTTCGTCGTACGCCGACTGCACGGCCTGTCGCCCCTCGCGGGCACCGAGGTCGACGCGCTGCTGCGCAACGTGGGCTGCCGCACCCTGATCGTCACCGGAGTCTCCGCCAACGTGGCGATCCCGAACACCGTCTTCGACGCCGTCAACCACGGCTACACCGTGGTCGTGCCCGCGGACGCCATCGCGGGAGTGCCCCCCGACTACACTCCCGCGATGATCCGCAACACCCTCGCGTTGGTCGCCACGGTCGCGACCACGGACGAGGTTCTGGCCTGTCTTGCTCCACGGCGCCGGGCCCCACGGCCCTGAGCGGGCGTGCGTTCAGGCGAGCGTGATCTCGTCCCCGGACACCGTGATCTTCGCGGCGGGCAGCGCCTGGGTGGCCGGACCCTTCTTCACACTGCCGTCGGTCGCGGAGAACTGGCTGTTGTGACAGGGGCAGACGATCACGCCGTCGGCGATGTCCTTCACGGCGCAGCCCTGGTGGGTGCACTTCGACGAGAACGCCTTGAACGTGCCCGCGGACGGCTGAGTGACCACCACGCCCTGGTCGGCGAAGACCTTGCCGCCGCCCTCCGGGATGTCGGAGGTCTTGGCCAGCGCCTTGCCGCCGGAGCCGCTCACGGCGCCGCCACCGCCCGTGCTGCCGTCGCCGGCCGTGCTGGTGCTGCCGGCCGTGCTGTCGTTCTGCGAGCCGGTGGAGCTGGAGGAGTTGTCGTCAGAGCTCCCGCACGCGGTCAGCGCGACGGCGAGTCCCGCCGCGCCGACCGCCGCCACGACTGTGCGACGGGCCGGTGCCGAGACGGGCTGGAGCGATTCGCTGGTCATGCTGACGTTCCCTTCCACGGATATTCCCTTGTTCGTTGGGTGGTACGGCCTGGGGTCAGTCGCTGTTCAATGGTGCCGAGATCTTGACCGCTCCGAGATCAGGCGGGCGTAAGACACGGCTGTCGTTCCGCTGTCAGAGGGACGCGACGTGCGACAGACCGCCCTCACATAGGCGCGCGATACGGCGGCGGGGGGCGATGATCCGCCTGGTCGTGGGGCGGGCCGGCGTTTGATGCGGGGCCGGAGGTCCCCGATCAGTGGGCGCCGGGCTCCTCGTAGGGGATGCGGTTCAAGTGCAGGACCTCGCCGAGAGTGCCCCACTCGTCGCCGCCGAGCTTGGTGAACGGACGCAGCCGCTCGCTGTTGGGGCGGCCGTCGACGAGGTAGTCCTCGTCCACCACGGCATGGAGCACCCGCCCGAAGACCAGGGTGGAGTTGCCCATGCGCAGGGTGGTGTGCGAACGGCACTCCAGAGCCACATGGGAGGCGGCCACTCTCGGTGGACGCACACACCTGCTGGCCTCGCGATCGATGCCCGCGGTGTCGAATTCGCTGACTGACCGAGGAAAGTCGGTGGCGGTGGCGTTGATCAGATGCAGAAGTGGTTCGGATGAGAAGTTGACGACGAACTCCCCGGTGTCCTCGACGTTTCGGAGGGAATCCTTTCGGCCGATCGAGGTGAACTGGACGATCGGGGGATCGGTACTGGCGATGCTGAAGAAGGAATGCGGAGCCAGATTCTCGGTACTTCCGTCCGGTGTGACGGTCGAGACCCAGGCGATCGGCCGTGGGATGACGACCGATGTCAGAATCCTGTAGAAGTCTGCGCCGCTCATCGCCGCAGGGTCGTATTCGACACGCATGGGCTCAGTATCGAATCCGGCACGGCCGAGCCTGCCGCAGCCCGGGAGCGCGTGTCGTGCCGAGGCCGAGGGGGATCGGCCGGCGCGCCGCGCCGCGGATTTCGCCGACGGTGTCGATGCAGAGCGCCTTGATGGCAAAGCGCCTTGATTTCGGAGAGCGCGGGCTCGGGACCGGGGCGGTACGACGTTTTCGGCGGTCAGGCGGTGTCGTTGTCGCCGCTCACCTGGATCACGATCTTCCCGCGGGGATGCTCCGACTGGAGGGATTCGGCGGCTGCACGATGCTGACCAGGGTGCCGCCCGGGCGAAGCGCCGCCCACGAGCGGGCCAGCGTGTCGCCGCCGACGGTGTCCAGCACGACGTCGGCGCCGTCCACATGGTCCTCGATGCGCTCGTCGGCGTAGTCGATGACCCGGTCCGCACCGAGTCCTGCGACGAATTCCCGGTCGTGGGCGGAAGCCGTCGCCGTCACGCGCGCGCCGAGCGCCGCGGCGATCTGCACGGCGAAGGAGCCGACTCCCGCGTGGACGGGATCAGCCCGTACACCTCGTCGCCCACCGAGAGGCCGCTGACCCCTGGACCGAGTTCGGCCACGACTCCGCTGACCTCGTGCGAAGGAACGACCGGCGTCCGGTCGCCGCCGCTTCCGTCGAAGCTGTCGGTCCATGTGGCGTCCCAGGTGAGCTCACCGTTCGTGACGGAGGCGGCGTGCACGGACACGAGCGCCTCGCCCGCAGCCGGTTCGGGACGTGGCGCTCTCTCGTACATCAGCTGCTCCGGACCGCCCCGCTGGTGGGCTCGTACAGCGCGCGCATGGTGGTCATCAGTCCGTCACTCCTTGCGACACGGGTCGGTCCGCGGAGGGGTCGGCAGCCCCCGGCTCACCATCTCCACGGCCTCGGTCACCAGGGTGACCACGTCCGGCCCGGCGTCCGGCTGCCAGCAGCTGATGGCGGCCTGCAGGGCCGCGAAGACCGTCGCCGCGGTGGTCCGCACATAGAGGTGATACTCCGGCAGGCCCGTGCGTGCCGCCACCGCCCTGGTCACCGCGTCCTCCACGATGCGGTTGGTCAGGACGATCCGTGGCAGCAGCTCCGGACGTTCGCGCAGCAGGAGCATGCGGTCCAACCAGATCTTGCTGGTGGCGAGCTCGCTGAGCCGCGCCACGAACACGGCCCTGATCGCCTCCAGCGGGGTCTCCTCCGCGGGGCGGGCGGTGATCCGTTCCTCGATCAGCTCGGGCGCCCCCTCCTCCAGCACGAAGGCGGCCTCGTCCTTCGTGGAGAAGTAGTTGAAGAAGGTGCGAGGCGAGACCCCGGCGGCGGCGCAGATGCTCTCCACCGTGACCGCTTCCGGGCCGTGGCGACGGAAGAGGTCCACCGCCGAACTCTGCAGTGCTCGGCGCGTCGCTCGCTTCTTGCGGTCGCGCAGCCCGTCGGGGCGGCTGCCTTCCATGTGCGTCTTCCCCCGGTGCGTCAGTGGTCGATGATAAGTACAGTACTGCAAAAATGCAGTACTGCAAGTATCGATTACGATGGCTGCTGTGCGCCATGGACCGGACCAGACCTGATCCGGTCGTCCGCGGTGGAAAAAGGAGTTCCCGTGGCGGAACGGATAGAACGAACCGAGGGCCAGTCCGTGGCCGTGACCCTGGCCGAAGCCCTGTGGTTCCCGGTGTGCCTCTTCCTGGGCATGCTGTTCTTCTTCGCACCCGCGCTGCACGCACCGCAGCCGCATCATGTGAAGGTGGCGGTTGCCGACCCTCTTGCGGCCGAGCGGGTCGACAGCGCGCTAAGCGCCGAGCAGCCCGGCGGGTTCGACGTCACCGCGGTCGACGAGGACCAGGCGGCACGGCAGTCGGTGCTGGACCGGGACACGGTGGCGGGGTTCGCGGGAGACCGGCGCCACCCGGTGCTCTACGTGGCCAAGGCCAACGGTGCCTCACTCGAGCAGACCCTGACCAAGGTGTTCACGCAGGTCGCCGCCAAGAGCCACCGGCATCTCACCGTCACCGACGTCGCTCCCACCGAGAGCAAGGACGAGCTGGGCACCACCCTGCTGTACTTCGCGCTGGCCTGGAGCATCCCGGCCTATGTGCTGGCGACCACGCTGCTGCGCGCGGTGACCTTCAACCGGCGCAAGAAGCTCCTCACCATCGCCGGCGTGGCCGTCGTGTACAGCGTCATCGGCTACTACGTCGGCGTGGGGCTGGGCTACATACCCGACCAGCCCGTGGCGATGGCGGTCTCCTTCACGCTCACCATGGCGGTGGCGACGGCCGCCTCCGGGCTCGCCCCGTTCGTCCGGCAGTTCTTCCCGGCCGTGGCCATGGGGCTGTTCATCGTGATGAGCATCCCGACCAGTGGCGGCGCCGTCCCCGCGTCGATGCTGCCGACGTTCTTCCAGGACGTCTCCCAGGTGATGCCGCTGGCCAACGGGATCGACGCACTGCGGGGCGTCCTCTACTTCGACGGGGCCGGGGTGCTCAAGCCGGTCCTGGTGCTGTGTGCCTGGTTCGCGGCCGGCGCCGCGCTGCTGGGCCTCGACTTCTGGTTGCGCAAGCGCAAGGCCACGGCGCCGGACGTCGAGGACGGCGAGACGGACGAGTCCGACGCGTTCGACGCGTTCGACGAGGAAACGGAGATCGTCGAGGAACCTCCGGTCGAGGACCCGGTACTGGAGACGCCCGTACCGGCAGCACTCCCGGTGCACGCGCACCACTTCGGGCGGCCGGTGCCGGTGCTCACCGGCCGGGTCCAGGACCCCGAGGGACGACCCGTCCGCGGCGCAGCGGTGACCGTCGTCGACGCGCGGGGGCGTCAGCTGATGCGCAGCGTGACCGACGCGGCCGGCGAGTACGCCGCGACCGGCCTTCCCGAGGGATACCTCAGCATCGTGGTCTCGGCGTACGGCCGGCATCCGATGGTGCACCAGACGCTGCTGCAGACCGGGGTGACGGCCCGGGCGGACTTCGTCCTGCACGGCAGGCCGCAGGGCCGCCACGCCAGGCCGGAGCACGCGGCCGGCACGTTGTCGTGACTGTGTGCGGTGACGGCACTCCCCAGGAGCCGGCTCGAGGAGAGGCGCGGTCGGCATCTCGCTGTCTGTCACGCTCGGTTACTATGCTCACTTCATGCCGGAGGCCGGACGTAAGGGGCGCCCTTGTGTCCCTTGGGAGTTGACCGTGGAATGCAAGGCAAACGAGCTGCAGGGCCCTGGAAGATGCTGAGGGGGGTCACCGCAACTCGCTACATCACGCCCCTGCGTGAGGGCGGCTCGCTGCCGGGGCTCGTCGAGGGTGACGACCTCGGGACCTACGTTATGAAGTTCAGCGGCGCGGGCCAGGGCCGTAAGACCCTTGTCGCCGAGGTCGTCTGCGGTGAACTCGCCCGCCGGCTGGGCTTCAGGGTGCCCCCGCTGGTGACGGTCGACCTCGATCCCGTCCTGGGTCTCGGCGAGCCCGACCAGGAGGTGCAGGAGCTCCTCAAGGCGAGCGGCGGGCTCAACCTCGGGATGGACTTCCTCAGCGGCGCGATCGGCTATGACCCGCTCGCGTTCGAGGTCGGTTCCGAGGAGGCCGGGCGGATCGTCTGGTTCGACGCGCTGGTGGGCAACGTCGACCGCTCCTGGCGCAATCCCAACCTGCTGATGTGGCACGGCGACCTGTGGCTCATCGACCACGGCGCAACCATGATCTGGCACCACAACTGGCCCGGCGCCGAGACCTCCGCCGCGCGGCCCTACGACGCCTCCGACCACGCCCTGCTCCCCTTCGCCCCCGATGTCGCGGGCGCGGCCGCCGCACTCGCGCACCTTGTCACCGAGGAGTTGCTGGCCGAGGTGACCGCCGAGATCCCGGATGCGTGGCTGACCGGCGAGCCCGGCTTCGACACCCCGGACGCGCTGCGTCGCGCGTACGCCCGGCCGCTGCTCGCCCGCGCCGCCGTCGTCCACGAACGCATCAACGGAATCGAGGAGGCGCGGTGATCGAGCGCCACATCGTCAGCAGCCGGGTGAGCGACCGGGAGGTCTTCGAGTACGCCCTGCTCCGGGTCGTACCGCGGGTGGAGCGCGGGGAGTGCATCAACGCGGGCGTGCTCGTCTACTGCCGCGCCAAGGCCTACGTCGGCGCCCGCACCCACCTCGACGAGGCCCGGCTGCTGGCCCTCGACCCCGAGGCGAACGTGGCGGGCGTGCGGGCCGCGCTGAGCGCCGTCGAGAACGTGTGCGCGGGGGGCGCGCCGGCCGGGCAGGCGGCTCGCGACGACGCCGGACGCCGCTTCCGCTGGCTGATCGCGCCCCGCTCGACGGTCGTCCAGCCCGGACCGGTGCACACCGGACTGACCACCGACCCGGCGGCCGAGACCGAGCGGTTGCTCGACCTCCTGGTGAGGTAATGGATCACACGCACCCGGTGTGCCGTTGACACCGGGTGCCAGGGCTTCTAGCGTCACGTCTACTGAAGGTACTAAGCGGTCGCTCACCCATCGGGCGTATCGCGGGAGCCGCAGACGTTCCGAAGGTGTTTAGGGCTTTCCAAGGGCGAGGAGAACCAGCAATGTCCACCACTGAGCAGCGGGTCGCCGTCGTGACCGGCGGTGCGCGCGGCATCGGCGCGGCCACCGCCGTACGGCTGGCGGCCGAGGGCCGTGCGGTCGCGGTGATCGACCTCGACGAGGCCGCGTGCAAGGACACCGTCGAGAAGATCACCGCCGAGGGCGGCAAGGCCATCGCCGTCGGCTGCGACGTCTCGGACGAGGCACAGGTCGAGGCGGCCGTGGCCCGCATCGCCGAGGAACTGGGCGCGCCGACGATCCTCGTCAACAACGCGGGTGTGCTCCGCGACAACCTGCTGTTCAAGATGAGCGTCTCGGACTGGGACACCGTCATGAACGTGCACCTGCGCGGCGCCTTCCTGATGTCGCGGGCCTGCCAAAAGCACATGGTCGACGCGAACTTCGGCCGGATCGTGAACCTCTCCTCGTCCTCCGCGCTCGGCAACCGCGGCCAGGTGAACTACTCCGCCGCCAAGGCCGGTCTGCAGGGCTTCACCAAGACCCTGGCCAAGGAGCTGGGCAAGTTCGGCATCACCGCCAACGCCGTCGCCCCCGGCTTCATCGCCACCGAGATGACCAAGGCCACCGCCGACCGGGTCGGCATGGGCTTCGACGACTTCAAGGCCGTGGCCGCCACCCAGATCCCCGTGCAGCGCGTCGGCGAGCCCGAGGACATCGCCAACGCGATCGCCTTCTTCACGGGCGAGGCGGCCGGATTCGTCTCCGGCCAGGTGCTGTACGTGGCCGGCGGGCCGCTCGACTAGGGCCGGGGAGAACACGAACATGACGGAGCAGCCTGAACTCTCCGGCAAGGTCGCCCTCGTCACGGGCGCCAGCCGCGGCATCGGCTACGGCGTCGCCGAGGCGCTGGTCGCCCGCGGCGACCGGGTCTGCATCACCGGCCGCAACGAGGATGCCCTCAAGGAGGCCGTCGAGAAGCTCGGCGCCGACCGTGTCATCGGTGTCGCCGGCAAGGCCCACGACGAAAGCCACCAGGCCGTCGCCGTGGAGCGCACCATGGAGGCCTTCGGCCGGGTCGACTTCCTGGTCAACAACGCCGGGACGAACCCGGTCTTCGGCCCGATCGCCGACCTCGACCTCAATGTGGCGCGCAAGGTGTTCGAGACCAATGTCGTCTCGGCGCTCGGCTTCGCCCAGCGGACCTGGCACGCCTGGCAGAAGGACAACGGCGGCGCGATCGTCAACATCACCTCGGTGGCGGGTCTGTCCGCCTCGCCGTTCATAGGCGCCTATGGCATCAGCAAGGCCGCCATGATCAATCTGACCATGCAGCTCGCGCACGAGTACGCACCCCTGGTGCGGGTCAACGCCATCGCCCCGGCCGTGGTGAAGACGAAGTTCGCGCAGGCCCTGTACGAGGGCCGGGAGGAGGAGGCCGCCGCGGCCTATCCGCTCGGCCGGCTCGGTGTGCCCTCGGACATCGGCGGTGCCGCCGCGTTCCTGACGTCGGACCAGTCCGACTGGATCACCGGTCAGACGCTCGTCGTCGACGGCGGCATGTTCCTGAACGCCGGAGTCTGATGACGTGAGCCGCCGACACGGGCGCCCGTGGACAGAATGGGCGCCCGTGTCGACGTACACGAGACACTCGGACGGATGACAACGTCGTCATATACGAGCTGATCACAAGCACTTCGCGAACTCGGTCCAGGCGGCCGGAGGCTGCGGTAGGGTCTGCCGCCAACCCCTGGAACGGCTGATCGAGGAGTGTGCGCGTGTTCAACCCGAACCGTTGTCTGCGTCCGCTGGCGGCGATCGCGTCCATATCCCTGGTGGCCGGCTGCGGCGCGCTCTCCTCGGGTTCCTCCGACGACAAGGGGCCGATCGTCGTCGGCACCACCAGCGCCCCCAGCACACTCGACCCCGCCGCGTCCTGGGACGGCTCCTGGGAGCTGTTCCGCAACATCTACCAGACCCTGCTGAGCTACCCGACCGGTGCGTCGGTGCCCCAGCCCGACGCCGCGGACTTCTGCTCCTTCACCGACGGGACGAACCGCGTCTACCACTGCGTGCTGCGCAAGGGCATGACCTTCTCCGACGGGAGAGCGCTGGACGCGCGCGCCGTGAAGTACTCCATCGACCGGATCCGCACGCTCAACGTGGCGGGCGGCCCCGCGGGCCTGCTGGGCAGCCTCGACAACATCACCACGCGCGGCGACCGGGAGATCGTCTTCCACCTCAACAAGCCCGACGCCACGTTCCCCTTCGTGCTGGCCACCCCCGCCATGTCGATCGTCGACCCCGACGCCTACCCGGCCCGCTCGCTGCGCAAGGACGGCAAGGTCCTCGGCTCCGGCCCCTACAGCCTCAAGACGTACCAGGAGGGCAAGCAGGCCGAGCTCGTCCGCAACACCCGCTACAAGGGGTACGCCGAGCTCCACAACGACGCGGTCACCATCCGCTACTTCCAGGACTCGGGCACGATGGTCTCCGCGCTGCGCGAGAAGCGGATCGACGTCACCTACCGGGGTCTCGCCGCCCCCGACATCGTCTCCCTGCAGAACCAGGCGTCCAAGGAGTCGCTCCAGCTGATCGAGGGCGCGGGCACCGAGATCAGCTACCTCGTGTTCAACCCCAAGGACCCCTGGGCGGGCAAGCTCGCCGTGCGCCGCGCCGTCGCCCAGATCGTCGACCGCCCGGCGATCGCCCACAAGGTGTACAAGGACACCGTGGACCCGCTGTACTCGATGGTCCCCAGGGGGCTCACCGGGCACACCACGGGATTCTTCGACGACTACGGGGACCCCAGTGTCCCCAAGGCGCGCAAGATCCTGTCGGACGCGCACATCACCGGCAAGGTCCCGCTCACGCTCTGGTACACCACCGACCGCTACGGCTCCGAGACCGGCCCGGAGTTCGAGGAGCTCAAGAGCCAGCTCGAAGACTCCGGCCTGTTCACCGTCACCCTCAAGAGCCGCCCTTGGAAGACCTACGAGGAGGGCTACCGCAAGGGCGAGTACCCGGTGTTCGGGCGCGGCTGGTTCCCCGACTTCCCCGACGCCGAGAACTTCATCGCTCCCTTCGTGGGCGAGCAGAACGCGCTCGGTACGCCCTACCCGGCGCCGAGGATCACCGGGGTGCTGCTGCCCGAGTCCCGGCGCGAGAGCGACCGTGCGAAGGTGGTCGAGGAGTTCCAGCAGGCCCAGCAGATCCTCGTCGACGACGCCCGGCTGCTGCCGCTGTGGCAGGGCAAGCAGTTCGTCGCGGCCAGCGAGGACATCTCCGGCGGGGAGCAGGCCCTCGACCCGTCGACGATCATGTTGATGTGGGAGCTGTCCCGCAAAACCAGCTGGTAGATCGGGCCCCGGGCGGGGTTCGGGCACCGGTTGTCAGTGGTCGCCTGTAGGTTCTTGACCTGGAAGTGACCGCACATCGGAGGAAGTTGACGTGACCGACATCGCCATGCTGCCGGAGTCCTGGCGGGGCGTTCTGGGCGACGAACTGCAGCAGCCCTACTTCAAGGAGCTGACGGAGTTCGTCGAGGAGGAGCGCGCCAAGGGTCCCGTCTACCCTCCGCGCGAAGAGGTCTTCGCCGCGCTCGACGCCACGCCGTACGACAAGGTGAAGGTGCTCGTCCTCGGTCAGGACCCGTACCACGGCGAAGGCCAGGGACACGGCCTCTGCTTCTCCGTGCGCCCCGGGGTGAAGACCCCGCCCTCGCTGCGGAACATCTACAAGGAGATGCAGCAGGAGCTGGGCACACCGATCCCGGACAACGGCTATCTGATGCCGTGGGCCGAGCAGGGCGTGCTGCTGCTGAACGCGGTGCTCACGGTGCGTGCCGGTGAGGCGAACTCGCACAAGGGCAGAGGCTGGGAGAAGTTCACGGACGCGGTGATCCGCGCTGTGGCCGGCCGTCCGGATCCGGCGGTGTTCGTGCTGTGGGGTAACTACGCACAGAAGAAGCTGCCCCTCATCGACGAGACCCGGCATGTCGTCGTCAAGGGCGCGCACCCCTCGCCGCTGTCGGCGAAGAAATTCTTCGGATCGCGCCCCTTCACACAGATCGACGAGGCGGTGGCCCGGCAGGGACACGAGCCGATCGACTGGACGATCCCCAACCTGAAGTGAGAGGCGGGGCGGGCCCGGATCCGGCCCGGACCCGCCCGGCCACCGGTCGTGCCGCGTCGTCACCGGCTTGGCCCAGCGCCCTGCGGAGCCGCCTGAGCGTGATTGTCGGCGGGGGCGGCTAGCGTCGTGGTGACGGGCGACGAGCGTGGAGGACGCGGTGGCGGAGCGACAGGGGCAGGCGGCGCCGGACGCCGTGATGAGCCGGATCGGTCAGGTCGTCATGCTGCACCACGGCGGCGACCGCGAGGAGGCCCGGGATCGCTTTCTGGGCCTGTGGGCCGAGATCGGCGAGGACGGGGACCCGCTGCATCGCTGCACGGTGGCGCACTACATGGCGGACACCCAGGACGACCCGTCGGACGAGCTGGCCTGGGACCTCAGAGCGCTGTCGGCCGCCGAGGAACTCAGCGACGAGCGCCTCGCCGGACATGACGGGGTGCTCGCCGTGCGCGCGTTCTTCCCCTCCCTGCATCTGAACCTGGCCGCGGACTATGTGAAGCTGGGTCGCTGCGAGGCCGCGCGCTCCCATCTGAGCCGGGCGCGCGGCTCGGCCGACGGGCTCGGCGACGACGGCTACGGCGACGGCATCAGAACGGCGATCGCCCGCCTGGAGCGGCGGCTCGCGGAGACCCCGATGAACAGCCCACCCGAGCCGGGCCCCCCGGAGGGCCCGGGCGGAGAGACCCTGGGACCCCCGAGACGCCGGTCCTGAACGCCGGGCGTCCGCGGGCCGAGGCGGCGAGCCGGCGGTCGTGGGGCGCCACGTCCGCTCACCGGCCGTAGGTGCTTCGGCAGATGTCCGCCTCCGGGCTGCCCGGTCGCCACCCTCCATAGCTGCGGCCGAGCGCGCACACGTCCGCGTTGCCGGGGAACGGGGCGGGAGCCGCCGGTGGTGCCTCCGCGCCGTGTCCGGAACGCTCACGCCTCGGGTGCGGGGATGCGGACCGCTGGTGCGGGGCGGCCGGCCGCGCGGCGGTGGGGCCCGGTCGGGGGGTTGGTCCCGTATCGCCGTCGGCCGACGGAGGGCGGGAGGACCCGACCCGCTCCAGCGCCTCCCGCGCCGGGGCCTGCACCACGCGGGGTGCCACGCTGCCCTCCGCCCGCGGCGCCGAGGACTGCGAGGGCGCCCGGGGCGGGGGCGGAGCGGACGGCCGCTGGACGGTCACACAGCCGGACAGGGTCGAGACGGCCATGGTGACCAGGAGCGTTGCACTCGTCGTCGTTCGCTGCACTCGCGCAACTCTGCTGGTTTCGGCGGGCTTTGGGGCGCGGACGGACGGAGGATGCCCCGCACGGGTGACCTCACTCCCCGGTGGCCCCGTCGATCCGTTCGCGGATCAGATCGGCGTGCCCGTTGTGACGGGCGTACTCCTCGATCATGTGGGTGTAGATCCAGCGCAGGCTGAAGGGCTCGTCGGTGAACCGGCTCCGTCCTTGGGAGAGGTCGTCCAGACCGAGCGCGGCAGCGTGACGCCGGGCGATCTCGATCTCCCCCTGCCAGGTGGCGTACGCCGCCTCCCATGTGTCGTCCTCGGTGAGGTGGAACTCCCCGTCCGGGTCCTCGTCGCTGTAGTAGAGGGGTCCGGGGTCGTCACCGACGAGCACCTTGCGGAACCAGGCGCGCTCCACGTCCGCCATGTGCCGCACGAGCCCCATCAAGGACAGCTCGGACGGTTCCACCGCGGCGGTTCTGAGCTGGGCGTCGGTGAGACCCTCGCACTTCCACGCGAGGGTGTGACGGTGATGGTCGAGCCAGCCTTCGAGCATGGCTCGTTCGCCGGCGTTCTGGGCGGGTGACGGGCGTTGGGCAGTCATGTCGGCATACTGGCGGACCGCCACCCGCCCCCGCCATGCATTTCTGCGGGGCATGCGGCCGCCGGTGTCCCTGCGGCACCGCGGTCGTATGCTTCCGACGAGGTATCCGTCGGCAACCCCAGGAGACGCCCCGTGAAGGTCGGCTGCATCGGACTCGGTGACATCGCGCAGAAGGCGTACCTGCCGGTGCTCGGGCTGCAGCCGGGAGTCGAACTGCACCTTCAGACCCGGACCCCCGCGACCCTGGCCCGCGTCGCCGACAGTCTGCATCTGCCCGAGGGGCGACGTCACACCGCTCTGGACGCGCTCCTCGACCAGAACCTCGACGCCGCGTTCGTGCACGCGCCCACCGAGGCCCACCCCGAGATCGTCGCCCGGCTGCTGGAGGCGGGCGTCCCGACGTACGTCGACAAGCCCCTCGCCTACGAACTCGCCGAGTCCGAACGGCTGGTGCGGCTCGCGGAGGAGCGGAACGTCAGCCTCGCGGTGGGCTTCAACCGGCGTCACGCACCCGGGTACGTACAGTGTGCCGACCATCCGCGCGAGCTGATCCTGATGCAGAAGAACCGCGTCGGGCTGCCCGAGGAGCCCCGCACCATGATCCTCGACGACTTCATCCATGTCGTGGACACGCTGCGGTTCCTGGTCCCTGGACCGGTCGACGACGTGACCGTGCGGGCCCGGGTCGAGGGCGGCCTGCTGCACCATGTGGTGCTCCAGCTGGCCGGTGAGGGGTTCACCGCGCTCGGCGTGATGAACCGGCTCAGCGGTTCGGCCGAGGAGATCCTGGAGGTCTCCGGGCAGGACACCAAGCGGCAGGTGCTCAACCTGGCCGAGATCATCGACCACAAGGGCCAGCCGACGCTGCGGCGGCGCGGGGACTGGGTGCCGGTGGCCCGGCAGCGCGGTATCGAGCAGGCCGCGCTCGCCTTCCTCGACGCCGTTCGCGCCGGCAAGGTGCTCAGCGCCCGTGACGCACTGGCGACCCATGAGCTGTGCGAGCGGGTGGTAGCTGCGGTGCAGGAGCGTTCCGTCGCGCTCTGAGCGCCCGGACGCCCTCCGTCGCGCCCAGCGCGGCGATCACCAGCAGGGCCCCGTGCACCGGCCAGTCGCCGTAGCGGTCGTACGGCGTCGTGCCGTGGGCGAGCGGGACGTCGTAGACCATCGACGCGCTCCGTCCGGTGCCGAGCCAGGGCCCGACGCGCTCGCCGTCCGGGCCGTAGACGGCGGAGACGCCGGTCAGGGTGGCGTGGACCATCGGGCGGCCCGTCTCCGCGGCGCGCAGCGCGGCCAGTGAGGCGTGCTGCTCCGGCGCCCAGCTGTGCTGGAACGTCGATGTCGAGGACTGGGCGAGCAACAGCCCGGCCCCATCTTCGGCGAGATGGCGGCTCATGTCGGGGAACGCGGACTCGAAGCAGACCATGGGGCCCACGCGCAGTCCATGACCGACGTTCATGATCACCTGTTCGGTGCCGCGCCTGCGGTCCTCGCGCGCCGCCCTGCCCACCGAGGTGGCCCAGCCGAGCACGGACCGTGCCGGTATGTACTCGCCGAACGGGACCAGCCGCATCTTGTCGTAGCGGTCGCCCGTCGGACCCTGCGGACCGATGAGCACGGAACTCTTGTAGATGCCCGGACGGTCGGAGCGGCGGGCGTCGACGTTGACGAGGATGTCGGCCTTCACCAGCCGGGACAACGCCGCGACCCGGTCCGCAAGATCGGGTCGCTGCGCGAGGTCGAAACCGACGCTGCTCTCGCCCCACACGACCAGGTCCACGTCCTGCCCGGCGAGACCACGGGTCAGCTGCTCCTCGCGCTCGAACCGTCTGGTGCCGCTGTCCGTGCCGTCTATGACACCCGGCTGGACGACGGCGACCCGCACCCGCCCGTCGACGTCCGGGCGCGGCGACCAGACCCATGCCGCCGATGCCGCCGCGGCTGTCGCGACGAGCCCGGCCACGGCCGGAACACGTGACGCCCGCACCGCCACGAGCATCGCGACGGCGATGTTGACGCCCACGACCAGGAAACTCAGCAGCCAGACCCCGCCGACCGAGGCCAGCCGCAGCGCGGGCCCCACCTGCCACTGGCTCGAACCGAGCAGCCCCCAGGGTCCGCCGAGCCCCTGCCAGGAGCGGACCAGCTCGACCAGCAGCCAGCCGGACGGCAGGACGAGCAGGGCGGCGCCCAGTCGTCGCGGTGACGGCACCCCGCCCAGGAACCGCCGCACGAGCACGCCCCAGGGCGCCCACAGCGCCCCGAGCAGGGCCGCGATGACGAAGGTGAAGACGTTCAGACTCGGTATCAGCCAGTGGTGCACGGCGGTCATGAACCCGAAGCCGCCGAGCCAGCCGTCGTACGCGGCCCGCCGAGCGGTCGGCGCGGACCGCACGAGCAGGATCCACGGGACCAGGGCCACGTACGCGAACCACCACCAGGACGGCGCGGGGAAGGCGAACACCGGCAGCGCACCCGCGAGCACGGCGGCGACCCCGCGCCACCAGCGGGATGCGAGCCAGTCGTCGGGCATCCTTATGCGGCGCTTTCCTCCCCGGTGCATGCCTCCAGTGTGCGCGCCGGGGAAGATCTACGACAGAGGGCCTGGGGCGCGGGGCCGGGGGCAGACTCAGGTGACCGGGTCCTCGCGGGGCTGCGCGGGGAGGCTGCGCCATTTCTCCTGGACGACCACCTGGTGCAGCCGCCACCCCTCCTCGGTCCGCAGGAACGAGAACGCATACCGGCCGCCGCACACGAAGTCCGGCGCGTAGGGGCCGTCGCCCGTCCCCGCGGGACGCTCCGGCCCGGCGGCATGCTCGGTCCCCGCGGGACGCTCCGTGCCGGCGAGGCGCATCGGGTTGACGTAGTCGGCCCGGACCCGGGCGGTGTCGCCGATGTCGCGTGCCAGGGAGTCGAAGCGCAGGTGCCGGTTCACGATGAGGTGCTGGCGCACGGGAAACAGCCGCATGGTCTGCTCCAGCCAACCGGCGACCTGACCGGCGTCCCCCTCGATGCCGCCGGCCGAGCGGTAGTCGGCCCGCCCGTCCGGGGTGAACAGTTCTCGGTACGCCTGCCAGTCTCCGTCGTCCACGGCCGCCGCGTACTCGGTGACGAGTTCGTCGACGGCCAGGCGGTCCATCACGGTCGCGAGCTCCACGCGCTGGGTCATCGGCTCAGTGTTGGGGACGCGGCAGGCGCAGCCAAGAGGCGTGCGCGGGGTTTCGGGCAGCCGCCCGCGTCGGGGACGGCCGGCGCGGTGGGGGCGGCGTGCTGCGGTGGCGCCGTGGTGAGGTGCGGGTGCGGGGTCACCACATGTCTTCGCGGCAGACCACCCGGAAGCTGCCCGCGACGTTGTCGTCGGCGAACATGGCCGCGCGGAAGAACTCGTCCTCGTGGGAGTAGTCGCCCCCGTCGGAGGTACTGGGCACGACGCCGAAGGTGCTGCCGTGGGGGCCGACAGTGGCGACCGGGGCGCCGTTGTCACAGGTGAAACCGCGGTAGACCTCGACGAACTGGTCGCTGTCGTTGTCGATGCTGAAGCTGTTGGAGCCCAGCCCGCTCGCCGCGGTGATGCAGCCGTCCACGGCGGCGGAGTACGTCCGTTCGTTGAAGTGGATCCAACCCGGTCCACGGTGACCATGGTCGCGGTCGCGGTCGCGGTCGCGGCCCCGGTCCGAGCCGCCCTCGTCCCTCTTGCCATGGGAATCGCCGCCACCGTTGGCAGCCGCTGCGGCGGGCGCGGCCGGAGCCGCATGCCGGGGGTGCGCGGCCTTCGAGGCCGGCCGGGCGGCGTGCGCGGCGTGTGCGGCATGCCGGGCCGCGTGCTTGGCGTGCGGGCCCGCCTCGGTGGATTCGACGGCTGAGGCGTAGGTGAGGCCGGTGGTGGCGAGGGCCGCGGTGGCCACTACGGCCGCGGTCACGGCGAAGGTACGTGTGGGCATGTCACTTCTCTCTGTCGCAGTGGCGCCGGCCGGGCAGCCGATCCTGCGATGAACGTACTGACAGACCCTCATAACTGTCATTTCGGACATGTTGTGGGTGTGATCTTCCAGGGCCGAACGGGCGCATCCCCGGCGTGGCGTGTCGACGCGCCGCCGCCACCCGTGCGCGGCTCGCGGCGGGACGCACGCGACGCGGCACTCGGATCCGTTGGGGGGGGGCAGCCGCGGAGCGCTCCGCCGGAGGCGGCTCAGACCCAGGCGGCGTACGGCCAGGGGCGGGACACCGGCCGAGTGGACCCGGGCCCGTACGCCCGGTCGTGCCCCGCTGTGCCCCATGTCTCAAGGAGTTCCTGAGCGGGTGCCCGCAGCGGACGGTCAACGGGTGTCCGCGCCACCCGACGTGATCAAGTGTCGGCGGTTCGGGTGCAGTTGACGTCGCACCCGCCGAACAGCCTCCGCTCGGCGGGTGCCCTCAGGCCGCCTCGATGACCTCGCCACGGATCGCCGCGGCCCACTCCACCACCAACAGCTCGTACTCCGCGCGCTCCTGGGCCGACAGAGAGCCACCCGCGCGCAGCCACAGCGCACGGATCTGCTCGTTCAAGTCGTCAGCGGACCGCACGGAACCAAGGCTCTGGGAATCGGGGGACATGCCGGCAAGCCTAGGGGTAAGCCGTGACAGCGCGCCACCACGCGACTGCGCACACGGTATGTGGTTGGTCACGGTCGATTCCGTGGACCGGACGTGGAGGATCCGCGTAGGGCGGCGCACCACCCATGGTCGCGCCGGCGCACAACTACGGCTCTGGGCATCGGAGTTGCTGTGGGAAGCTGTCGTCAGTCGTGCGCGGGTGGGGCCGCGGCGGCCGTCGAGAGGAGTGCAGCGTGAAACAGGGCGGCTTCCGCGCCGAGGGGATCGACACCAGCAGGCCGCACCCTGCGCGGATCTACGACTATCTGCTGGGCGGCAAGGACAACTACGAGGTGGACCAACGGGCCGGCGACGCAGTCGCCGCCGCCGCGCCCGAGGTGCGGATCGGCCTGCAGGCCAACCGTGCCTTTCTGCGGCGCGCCGTCCGTCAAGTCGTCGGCAGCGGTGTCCGGCAGCTCTTGGACATCGGCTCCGGGCTGCCGACCTCGCCGAACGTGCACGAGATCGCCCTTGAGGTGGCCCCGGACGTACGCGTCGCGTACGTCGACAACGACCCGATCGTGAAGGCGCACGCCGACGCGCTGCTCAGCCGTTCCGGGGCGACCAGCATCGTGCTCGCCGATCTGCGCGACCCGCGGGCCGTCGTGGACCACCCCGACGTCCGCCGGGTCATCGACTTCGACGAGCCGGTCGCCCTGCTCCTCGTCGCCGTCCTCCACTTCCTCACCGACGCGGAGAACCCCGGGCAGGTCGTCGCCGCTCTGCGCGACACGTTGCCGGCCGGCAGCTTCCTCGTGCTCTCGCACGCCACGGACGACTTCGCCGACCGCAGCGAGGCCCAGGCCGTCTACAACAAGGCCACGGCCACCCTGAACCTCAGGTCCCACGCCGAGGTCGAGCGCTTCTTCGACGGCTTCGAGCTGGTCGAACCCGGCCTGGCCCAGGTCCCGTTCTGGCGTCCGGACACCCCTCCGCCGGCGAGGTCCGGTGAGATCGGCTTCTACGGCGGCGTGGCGCGCAAGTCCGGTTGAACGACACTCGACGAGGCGGATCGGGCGGGGGCCGGCGATGCTTCCACGAGCGCGCCGGGGCACGGCCGTACGTCCCATTCATGCCGTCGGGCCTCTTCCACCAGCAGGTGCCACCTCGTCCGCACTCCGCCATTCGGGAGTGACCGTGCCCCACACGCGGCGCCTGGCCGTTCTCCGGCGTCGCCCAGGACGCCGGGCCGCACGACGGCGACGTACAGAAAGCCAACCGCGCTGAGAAGCGGAAGATCTGGGCTGCATGGCTGGCGGGCAACCTGATCGCGTTGTTGATCGCATCTGCGGTCAACACGCTCGCGGGCACGCCGACGATTGCGAAGGTGCTGTTCGCGGTGGCGTTCGTGGCGTTGACGGTGACGGCGTTCCGGATGACGCGACCGTTGAACCGGCGGATGGATCGGGAGCGGCGTGAGGTGCTCGGCGACCACTATCCGGGCTGAGCCGGGATGTGGTGCCGCTCCGGTGTCCGGGCAGGGCCATCGTCATGCGGTGGGGCAGCACTCCGGACACGGCGTCTGCCGCACCTACTGCGCCTCCCCGGTCGTCAGCGGCACGATTGGGCGGAGCAGGATGCCCTGTGCCGCGCTACCCGCGCGGCCGGTCTGGAAGGCGGGGCAGCCCTCGCCGGTGTGGCATCGGTCGCTGCTGTCCGTGGTGATGTAGGTGCTCATGTGGTGGGCTCCTCGTCCGGGCGCACCGAGCCAGCGCCGTAGAAGCCCTCCAGCTGCACGTTCAGCTCCGCCAGGTCTGGATGCTCAGCCAGTTCACGCACCTCTGCCTCCGTGAGCAGCTCAGCGAGACGCCGCATGGACCTGGTGGCCAAGGCCGCTTCGGCTGCCATGTCCAACTCGGCGGCCCTCTTACGGTGCAGGCCCGCCAGAATGCGCAGCTGCCGCGCCCTCAGCTCGTACCGGTCGGGCTTCTCGCTCATGCGGTCTTCTCCTCGCTGGTCGCCGGGCGCGGGCGGGGTACGCCTTCATCGTCGCATCTCGTTGGCTGACCGGGAGCGGGCTCCGTGCTGTGCGATTGTCCGAACTTACCGTCACAACTCAGCCACATCCCTTACACATAATCCGGCCAGGCTTCATGATCGTCGGCATGCGAAAGACCCTTACCCTCGCCGCGGCTGCCACCGTCCTCACGGCCAGCCTCGCGGGCTGCAGCGGCAGCGACTCCCACAGCAGCAACGCCGTACCCACTAAGGCTGAACCCACCAACGCCGCCCCCGCCAAGGACGCAGCAGCACAGGCCAAGCCCCTCAGCGCGCAGACCGCGTTCACCAAGATCTCCGCCGCCGTGAACACGGCGAAGCTGTCCGGGACCGTCACCGCGGACAACGACCCGAACCACCTGCTGGGCCGCCCGAATCAGTACACATCGAAGATCACGTTCGATGAAACGCGGATCTCCGCCAGTGACGTCAGCGGCACCGACAAGGGCGACGTCGACCGCGGCGGCTCCATCGAAGTCTTCGGCAACCCTGCCGACGCGCAGGCCCGCGCGAAGTACATCCAGTCCGTCACCAAGTCGATGCCGATGCTCGCCGAATACGACTACGTCCACGGCACGGTCCTCGTGCGGGTGTCGCACTACCTGACCCCGAAGCAGGCCGCCGACTACAAAAACGCCACCAACAACCTGAGCTGAGAAAGCGCCCCCATAAAACGAACCCTCACCACCACTGCAGCCGCTGTCGCCTTGCTCGCTGCTGGGCTCACCGCCTGTTCCAGCAGCTCGAACACCAGCAGCGACAGCAAGCCTGCAGCGGCGAGCCCCAGCAAGTCCCAGGCTGGGGACCCGGTGAAGTACCTTTACGACGTCGACGAGCACCGCCGCTCCCAGGCCGACGTCGAGACCGTGGTCCAGAAGCTGCGGTCGCGCTGCACGGACAACGTTCTGGTCCTGGAGTTCACCGCCACGAACACCGCGACGGATCTGGTCGACGCCCAGCATGACCACCAGGGCGTCTACCCCGTGCTCACCCAACTCGCGGCAGGCCTTCCGCAGGGAGCGGGGAAGGCGCAGTGCGCGTCCCGGCTGCCGACCGTGGAGAAGCAGATCAAGGCGCAGCGGACGCTCAAGCCTTCGCCTACGCCGACGCGCACCACCGCGAAGCCGGCCACCCACAAGCCCGCCCCGGTCAAGACCACACACCGGCCGACCGTGCAGCACACGACTGCGGCCCCAGTGGACGACCACGGCGGCGCGACCGCCCTCTGCAACGACGGAACGCTCTCGTACAGCGCCCACCACCAGGGGACTTGCTCGCATCACCACGGGGTCGCCGTCTGGTACAAGTGACGGGCCGGAATCGTCATCCGCAATCTCGCCGAGGGCGACGGTTGGACCGAGGAGACGCTGTGAATGCCCCGTGCACCTGAGGGGCAGCGGTGCGCTACTGTGCTCCTCGCGGCAGCCGCGCCTGCCAGACTCCCGGCCGGGAAAGCACCCACGCGCCCGGGATGCGGACAAGGGTCTCAGACTCGCGCACTCACCGATCTTGATCGTTTTCCTTGCTGCGGCATGGGCGTGGGCATGCTGCGGAAGGACCCTCGTGACCCAGGACAAGAAGCGCAAAGCCGCGGTCCGTCAAGCACAGCAGGCCGGCGGGCGCCGCTACGCCGCCCTCGCGCGCGAGATGACCGCCATCCCGTCCGCTGCCTTCCAGCTTGCGCAGTTGCTGGCCGAATGCGCCACCCGCCCGGCTGTCACCGTGGACTGGGACTTTCATCCCGAGCACGCGCCCGACGTCTTCGAGTCGAGCCTGATCGGCACAGCCATCCCATACGGCAGCGTGCTGCAGCTGGCACGCCGCGGGCGCAGCGCGCGGCTCACCGTGGAGTCCGTCGAACCGCGACACTCAACAGTCCTCGCGTGCGACGGGCGACGCTTCCTGCTCCTGATCAGCCAGGAAGCGGCCTGGGACCTCTGCAAGATCCCGCAGTGCCCGCACTACTCCGCTCATCCGGCCTTCACGCACTGCCCCGACCACCTGGCCCAATGCAACGTCAATTCCCTCCTGTCGATGGCACGAGACTGGGGCCATGACCGCCACGAGAGTCACAAGTGCGCCCCGGAAAGCGCCGGCGGAAGCACCGAAGCCGACGCCCTGATCAAGGCATCTGTTTACGTTGGCTCGTGCGATCGAGTCAGCAACGCCCTCTTGTCCGCGCTCTTCGGTGACCCGGACCTGTTCGACGAGATGTGCCTGGATACCTCCCAGCGCCTGGCTATGCAGCATGCCTGCGAACGGGAGAGGCTCCGCCTGGACGACGTGGCGCACGCTGAGGTCAAGCGGCTCCGCCAACAACACGGGGCGTGCGGGCGTTGCGGGGAGAGGCTGTTCGGCTGGAACCCCGGTACGCCAGCTCTGCTTTGCCGCAACTGCGCTCCGTCTCCGCGCGCGGCAGAGCCGCACAGCACCAATGTGTGAACTCCTCCTACCGCTCGATGAGCAGCGCGTGCCGAGACTGCCCTGTTTGGTGGACTTTCTTGCTTCTCGCGCCGCTGCCCGGCACAGTGCGCCTGGGCGGGGCGCCGTGAGCTCGCAGGGGCCTTCGGCTTGCTCGGGTGGGAGAGAGTGGGCGACAACTGGGAGATGACCACGGGGGTGGGCGGGAGTGATCGCGAGTTTCCGCTAGTTTCTGCAAGTATCCGCTAGCGATAACTGGTGATCAATTCGCCCGATCAGCCCGCGGACTCGGCCGCGTGAGGACTCAGGACACCCGCTCCGACCAGGGCGATGATGAGCACCCCGAGCGCGATCCGGTACCAGACGAACGGCATGAAGCTCTTGCTGGAGATGAACTTCATGAACCAGGCGATGACGGCGTACCCGGACACGAACGCGATGACCGTCGCGAACAGTGTCGGCCCCCAGCTCACATGCCCCGTCTCCGCGGCGTCCTTGAGCTCGAACGCGCCTGACGCCAGAACCGCCGGAACGGCGAGAAGGAAGGAGTAGCGCGCCGCGGCCTCGCGCCGGTAGCCGAGGAACAGGCCGCCGCTGATCGTGGCGCCGGACCGGGAGACACCGGGGATCAGGGCCATCGCCTGGCAGACGCCGAAGACCAGTCCGTCCTTGGTGTTCAGGTCGGCCAGCGCCTTGCGCTGCTTCGGCACCCGGTGCCGGCCACCGGCCTCGTCACGCGCCGCGAGCCGGTCCGCGACACCGAGGATCACACCCATCACGATCAGCATCGTCGCGGTGACCCGCAGGTCGCGGAAGGGGCCCTCGATCTGGTCCTTCAGGGTCACGCCGAGCACGCCGATGGGTATGGATCCGACGATCACCAGCCAGCCCATCTGCGCGTCGTGGTTCTGCCGCATCCGCTTGTCGAAGAGCGAACGGAACCACGCGGAGAGGATGTTCGCGATGTCCTTGCGGAAGTAGATCAGCACCGCGGACTCCGTGCCGATCTGAGTGATCGCGGTGAAGGCCGCTCCGGGGTCCGTCCAGCCCGCGAAGGCCGCGGTCAGCCGCAGATGGGCACTGGAGGAGACGGGGAGGAACTCGGTCAGCCCCTGGACGAGTCCGAGGATGAGGGATTCAAGCCAAGACATGGAGTGATCGGGTCCAAGCGCTGATCGTGGAAGCGACGACGGGCACACCGAGCCGCGGCATTCCGTGCGGCGGCCGGTGATCAAGTGCTGGATGGCAGCGTAACGCTCCGGGATGACGATCCCATCACCGGGGCTTTACCAGTGCTTGGGGTGATCGGGCGGCGGTGCCCCGGGCCCGCGGAACGGTGCTGTCGGGGGTGTTGACCGGCCCTTCGGACGGCCCGTACGTTGCAGCGGAGGGAAAGCGCTTGCTGTCCCCTGGAGGTCTCCGGAGTCATCACGTGTTGGCCGACGTCCGACGTCATGTCTGACGTCACGTCCGATGGAGCGCTGATCACGTCCATGCCCACAGCCCGGAACGCGTTCACTGCCCCCGATCCCGAGAACACCGACCCCGACCCGACCCCGCGTACCGACCCCAACCCGGCCCCGCGTACCGGCCGCCCCGCCGCGCTCTTCGCCGGCCGGCGTATCAGGGCCGCCCTCGTCGGCACGGGCGGCATCGCGCGCGGCTCCCATCTGCCCGCGCTCGCCCGGCTCGCCGAGGAGGGCGAGACCGAGGTCGTCGCCGCCGTCGACATCGACGCCGACTCGGTCGAGCGGCTGTGCGCCGAGAACGGCATTCCGTACCCGTACACCGATCTCGACCGGATGCTCGGGGAACAGCGGCCCGACCTGGTGAGCATCTGCACCCCGCCCGTCCTGCACCGCGAGCAGACCGTCGCCGCGCTGCGGGCCGGCGCCTGGGTGTGGTGCGAGAAGCCACCGGTGCCGACGCTCGCCGACTTCGACGCCGTGGAGGCGGAGGAGGACGCGGACGGCGGCCCGTTCGCGGCGATCGTCTTCCAGCACCGTTTCGGCTCGGGCCCCCGCCATGTCGGACGGCTGCTCGCCGAAGGGGTCCTGGGTCGCCCGCTGGTGGCACACTGCCAGACCACCTGGTATCGCGACGCGGCCTACTACGCGGTGCCCTGGCGGGGCCGCTGGCAGACCGAAGGCGGCGGACCCGCCATGGGCCACGGCATCCATCAGATGGACCTCCTCCTCGACCTGCTCGGACCGTGGAGCGAGGTGCGTGCCATGGCCGGGCGGCTGGTGCACGACGTGGAGACCGAGGACGTCTCGACGGCGCTCGTACGCTTCCGCGACGGCGCGCTCGCCACGATCGTGAACAGCGTGCTCAGCCCCGACGAGGTCAGCCGCGTCCGCATCGACTGCGAGCGCGCCACCGTGGAACTCACGCATCTGTACGGCCACAGCAACGGCAACTGGCGCATCACACCGGCCCCGACGGTGCCCGAGGAGGAGGCCGCGGTCTGGCGGGACTTCGGGGTGGACGTGCCCAGTTCGCATCTGGAGCAGTTGCGCGAACTGGTCGCCGCCATGCGCGCCGGGGTCCGGCCCCGCAGCAGTGGCGCGGACGGGCGCACCAGCCTGGAACTGATCACCGCGCTGTACAAGTCGGCGTTCACCGACACGACCGTCCGCGCGGGCGAGATCCGCTCCGGCGACCGCTTCTACACGGCCCTGCACGGAGGCGCTCCCGGCTGGGCCCCCGAAACGACGGTGCCCGGCGAGGAGGCGTCCGTATGACCGCGGCCCTGCGCATCGTGCACGCGCACGACGACCGCATTACCGTCACCGAACCGGCCACCGGCGTCGAGCTGTTCGCCTACGTCTACGCTCCCGAGTCGGCCTGGGAGGCACCCAAGCCGTATCTGCACCCCGTGCGGACGCTGGCCGGAGACGTGGTCACCGACTACCGGCCCAACGACCACCGTTGGCACAAGGGCCTGCAGCTGACCGCCTCGCATCTGTCCGGGCAGAACCTGTGGGGCGGCAACACATACGTGCACGGCGAGGGGTATGTCGCCCTGCCGGAGCGCGTCGGTTCGATGGCGCATGTCGCCTTCGACGAGATCGGCGCGGACGGCGACCGCGCGGTCATCGCCGAGCGCCTCACCTGGCATCCGTGCACCGGGGAGCCGTGGGCCGACGAGGAGCGCCGGATCGAGGTGCACGACGTCGAACCCGCCTCCCGTTCCTGGGCGCTGACCTGGACCTCCGCGATCACCAACCGCCGTGACGAGACGCTGCTCTTCGGCAGCCCGACCACCGCCGGGCGGGAGCTGGCCGGGTACACGGGACTGTTCTGGCGCGGGCCGCGCGCCTTCCGGGACGGACGGGTGATCGGGCCCGACTCCGAGGGGCCGGGGCTGATGGGCCGGCAGGCCCCGTGGCTCGCGTACTCGGGCGAGCACGACGGCACCGACGGCCACGCCACGCTCGTCTTCGCCCACGCCCCGGAGAACGACCACCTGGGAGAGCGCGGCACCCATCCCGCCCACTGGTTCGTACGCAACGACCCCTTCGCGGCCGTCGCCCCGTCCTGGGCGTTCCACGACGAACTGGAACTGGCCCCGGGCGACACACTGCGCCGCCGCTACCGGGTCGTGGTGGCGGACGGCGCGTGGAGGCGCGAGGAGGTCGCCAAGTACCTTCAGGAGCACTCATGGTGAGGGCCGGGGCGTTCACCGGACTGCCGGGCGCCGTCGCCGTCTCGCAGCTGTGCGTCTACGACTGGCCGGCGGCCGACGGTGTGCGCGGTGGCACTCCCCATCTGCATCTGACCTGCTCGGAGGCGTATGTCGTCACCGGGGGGCGGGGAGCCGTGCAGACCCTGACGGCATCCGGGTACGAGGTCACGCCCCTCGCACCCGGAACGGTCGCCTGGTTCACTCCCGGGACCATCCACCGGCTGGTCAACGAGGACGGTCTGCGTATCACCGTCCTCATGCAGAACGGCGGGCTGCCGGAGGCGGGCGATGCCGTACTCACCCTGCCCCCGGAGTACCTGACCGACCCCGAGACCTACGCCGCCGTGACCGTCGTCCCGGCCGACACGTCAGAGGCGGAGCAGGAGCGGTTCGCCCGGACCCGCCGCGATCTGGCCCTGGAGGGCTACCGGGCGCTGCGCGAGGCGGACGGCCCCGAGCCGCTGGCCGCTTTCCACCATGCCGCCGCGGCCCTCGTACGGCCGCGTCTGGCCGCATGGCGTGACCGGTGGCGGCGCGGTGCCCGGGCCGCCGCCGAGGCGACGGGGGAGCAGCTGGACCGGCTGGAGCGGGGCGACGCGTCGCACCTCGCCGACGCGGTCGTACGGGCCGAACATCCCTTGGCGTACGGGAGGCTCGGGATGTGCGGGCGGCTGGACGTGTACCGGGGCGAGCCGTAGCCACGCCGGGAGGTCGGCGCTCCTAGGCGGCGGCCGGTCCCGACACCGTCCAGCCCGGTGCCTGGGGGTGCGGCGTCCGGTCGCCGGGGCGGAGCTCGTCGCCGCAGGCGGAGCAGGTGACGACCGCGGTCAGCTCGTGGCCGCAGTGGTGCTCGATCACCATGGGGCGATCGTCCTCCGTCCGGAGATGGCGGTCGCCCCATGCCATGAGAGCCATCAGGACCGGGTCCAGCTCCAGGCCGGCCGCCGTGGCCCGGTACTCGAAGCGCTGCGGGCGCTCGCTGTACTTCCTCTTCGTCAGGATCCCGCCCTCCACCAGGCGCTTCAGCCGCGCCGCGAGGACATCGCGCGGGGCGCCGGTGTTGCGCACGATCTGGTCGAAGCGCCCGTTGCCGAGGAGGACCTCGCGCAGGACGAGCAGGGAGTACTTCTCGCCGACGAGGGCCAGAGTGTCGGCGATGGAGCAGGGGCGCGGATCTTTGGTGGCGGCCATGTCTCCAGTCTAGGGGAGGGTTTGCTTTTCAAACGCACGGAGTTATGGTGGATCCAGATTCCCTACTCACCAGTAACGCCGCCTCGGTATCACCGGGCAAGGAGGCCGCTACCATGCGTGACGCCGTGATCGTGGAAGCCGTACGGACCCCGGTGGGCAAGGGCAAGCCCAACGGCGCCCTGGCCCATGTCCACCCCGTGGAACTCCTCGCACACACCCTGCGCACCCTCGTCGAGCGCTCCGGCATCGACCCGGCGCTCATCGACGACGTGATCGGCGGCACCGTCGACCAGGTCGGCGAGCAGGCCATGAACACCACCCGGTACGCCGTGCTGTCCGCGGGCTTCCCGGAGACCGTGCCCGCGACCACCGTGGACCGGCAGTGCGGCTCCTCCCAGCAGGCCGTGCACTTCGCCGCCCAGGGTGTGCTGTCGGGCGCGTACGACATCGTCGTGGCCTGCGGCGTGGAGTCCATGAGCCGTGTGCCCATGTGGTCGAACGTGCCCGCCGGCAAGGACCCCTTCGGGCCCGGAGTCGCCGAGCGCTACCCGGAGGGCCTCGTCCCCCAGGGCATCAGTGCCGAGCTGATCGCCGCGAAGTGGTCGCTCACCCGCGAGCAGATGGACGCCTTCGCCGTGTCCTCCCACCACAAGGCCGGGGCCGCGTGGGACGCCGGCCTGTTCGACGCCGAGACGGCACCGCTGGAGGGCCTCACGCGCGACGAGTCCATGCGGCCGTCCAGCACCCCCGAGATCCTCGCCGGTCTCAAGCCCGCCTACTACGACCCCGGCTTCGCGGAGCGGTTCCCGCAGATCGGCTGGAACATCACCGCCGCCAACGCGAGCCCGATCAATGACGGCGCCTCGGCGGTGCTCATCACCAGCAGCGAGACCGCGGAGCGTCTCGGCCTGCGTCCGCTCGCCCGGCTGCACAGCTTCGCGGTCACGGGCTCCGACCCCATCCTCATGCTCACCGGAGTCATCCCCGCCACCGAGAAGGTGCTGCGCAAGGCGGGTCTGACGATCGACGACATCGACCTCTTCGAGGTGAACGAGGCCTTCTCCAGCGTCGTCCTGGCCTGGCAGCAGGAGACGGGCGCCGACCTCGCCAAGGTCAACGTGCACGGCGGTGCCATCGCCATCGGCCACCCGCTGGGCGCGAGCGGCACCCGGCTGACGACCACCCTGGTGCACGCGCTCCGCGCGCGGGGAGCACGGTACGGCCTGCAGACGATGTGCGAGGCGGGCGGACTCGCCAACGCGATGATCCTCGAGGTGGTCTAGTCGGCGGCTGTGGTCTCCGGGGCGGTACGCAGGTGGTGGCGCTTGCGCCAGGCCATCACCGCCCCGGCCACCGTCGGCACCGCGATGAAGGCCATCGCGATCAGGAAGGCCGGTGAGGTCGGCCGCGAGGCGCGGGCGCCGGCCACCACGTAGGCGGCGGTGTTCGGGACCGAGCCGAGCGCCGTCGCGATCAGGAACGGGGCCCAGCGCATCCGGGAGACGGCGGCGCAGTAGTTGGCCGCCCAGAAGGGCACCCCGGGGAACAGCCGGGCCGCCATCATCGTACGGAAGGCGTGCCGGCTGAGCTGCCCGTCCGCCGCCTTCAGCCAGCGGCCCCGCAGGAGCGGACGCAGCGCGTCCTGTCCCAGCACCCGGCCGAGCCCGAAGGCCAGTGCGGCGCCCAGCACCGTACCGGCTAGGGCCACGCCCGTGCCCAGCTGCGAGCCGAACAGCGCGCCTG
The DNA here is from genome assembly GCF_040680495.1 of Streptomyces sp. NPDC052036. NCBI lineage: Bacteria > Bacillati > Actinomycetota > Actinomycetes > Kitasatosporales > Streptomycetaceae > Streptomyces > Streptomyces sp. NPDC052036. The sequence continues at coordinate 63,726 of NZ_JBFAWW010000031.1, forward strand.
CCGCGAGATTGAGCAACGGGCGCGGCACGAACGGGACGGTGCACAGCCCGTACGCCACCGCGAAGACGACGGCCGCCGTGGCGCCCCCGAGCTGCGGCGGCCAGCCGTGCATCAGCAACTTCTGCGGCTGATACGCCAGCACGCAGGCCGCGGCCGCCGCGAGCAGCGCCACGAGCAGGGACAGTCGGGACCAGGGCGACAACAGCACTCTGGTGCAGCGGGCGGTGAACCCGAGCGGTACGACGGCGGCGGTGGCCGCCGTGGCGGTCGACTCCGCAGCGTTGCGGGGAGGGACAGGTGCGACGAGCTCCGTGGCGGCGGCCCGGGGAGAGGCCGTGGCGGTGCCCCCAGAGCGGGTGGTGGCATCGAGCATCCGGTGACACTAACCGACCGATGTGTGTGATCGCCGTATGGTTCCTCTCATGGAGGCCACAGGTTCGGGAACAACGGACGCGTCACTCACCCCGCCGCACAGTGGTCTCGCGGACGTCGTGATGGAGCGGCTCACTGCCGCGTACTCCGCCGCGGCGGACCCGGAGCGGGCCGCCTCGATGCGTGCCTACATGAAGGACGTCGCCCCCTTCCTCGGCCTGACCACGCCCGTCCGCCGGGCTCTGTCCCGCCCGGTCCGGGCGGGCACGCCCCGCCCGGACGAGCCCGACTGCACGGCGCTCGCGCTGCGCTGCTGGGCGCTGCCGGAGCGCGAGTACCACTACTTCGCCGTCGACTATCTGCGCCGCCATGTGGGGCAACTCTCCTCCGGATTCCTCCCCGTGACGCGTCATCTGGTCTCCACCGTCGCCTGGTGGGACACCGTCGACGCGCTGGCCGCCCATGTGGTGGGCGGCCTCGTCGCCGCCGATCCGGGGCTGCGTGGCGCCATGGACGCGTGGATCGAGGACGACGACCTGTGGATCGCCCGGACCGCCCTGCTCCACCAGCTGCGTTACAAGGAGGCGACCGACACGAGCCGTCTCTTCGCGTACTGCCTGCGCCGCTCCTCGGACCCCGACTTCTTCCTCAGGAAGGCGATCGGGTGGGCCTTGCGGGAGTACGCCAAGACGGATCCGGAAGCCGTACGGGAGTTCGTGGCCCGGGAAGGGGCACGGCTGTCCCCGCTGTCCGTCCGGGAAGCGCTCAAGAACCTCTGATCGGCCTTCGAACCGCCCTGTGGAAAAACCATTCGACGCGTGCGCCCGCGTCGACGATGCTCTACGTCATGTTCCGGTACGCCTTCTTCCTCGCAGCATCCGCCGCCGCGGATGCGCCGAAGGCTGCCGTCCCGCACTTCCTGGCCGCCCTCGACGGCGCCCGAAGCTGACCCTTCCCGGATCGTCCGGCGGACCCCGCAGGGGGAGGGTCGGCAAGTCCTCGGGGTCCCCGTCCCGGCCGGATCGTTCCGCTGCCGGGGCCGTCATTCAGCACCATGCAAGAGGCTTCGAGGTACAGCCATGCCCAAGACGGCGTACGTGCGCACCAAACCGCATCTGAACATCGGCACCATGGGTCACGTCGACCACGGCAAGACGACCCTGACCGCCGCGATCACCAAGGTCCTGGCGGACCGCGGCACCGGCACCTTCGTCCCGTTCGACCGGATCGACCGGGCCCCGGAGGAGGCGGCGCGCGGCATCACCATCAACATCGCGCATGTCGAGTACGAGACCGACACCCGGCACTACGCGCATGTGGACATGCCGGGCCATGCCGACTACGTCAAGAACATGGTCACCGGGGCCGCCCAGCTCGACGGGGCGATCCTCGTCGTCTCGGCCCTGGACGGAATCATGCCGCAGACCGCCGAACATGTGCTGCTGGCCCGGCAGGTGGGTGTCGACCACATCGTCGTGGCCATCAACAAGGCCGACGCGGGCGACGAGGAACTCGCCGACCTCGTCGAGCTGGAGGTCCGCGAGCTGCTGAGCGCGCAGGGCTATCCGGGCGACTCCGTCCCGGTGGTGCGTGTCTCCGGGCTCAAGGCCCTGGAAGGCGTCCCGCGTTGGACCGCGGCGATCGAGGCGCTGCTCGACGCGGTGGACACCTATGTGCCCATGCCCGAGCGGTACCTGGACGCGCCGTTCCTGTTGCCGGTGGAGAACGTGCTCACCATCACCGGGCGCGGCACGGTCGTCACGGGTGCCGTCGAGCGCGGCACGGTGCGGGTCGGCGACCGGGTCGAGGTGCTCGGCGCCGATGTGGAGACCGTGGTCACCGGTCTGGAGACGTTCGGCAAGCCCATGGAGGAGGCGCAGGCCGGGGACAACGTGGCCCTGCTGCTGCGCGGGGTGCCGCGCGACGCGGTCCGGCGCGGGCACATCGTCGCGGCGCCCGGCAGCGTCGTGCCGAGCCGACGCTTCTCGGCGCGGGTGTACGTGCTGTCGGCGCGCGAGGGCGGTCGTACGACTCCGGTGTCGACCGGATACCGGCCGCAGTTCTACATCCGCACGGCGGACGTGGTCGGCGACGTCGACCTCGGCGAGACGGCGGTCGCCCGGCCCGGCGACACGGTCACCATGACCGTGGAACTGGGCCGCGAGGTCCCGCTGGAGCCTGGCCTCGGCTTCGCGATCCGCGAGGGCGGCCGGACCGTCGGCGCGGGCACGGTGTCGACCGTGGACTGAACCGAACGCACGACCGCAGGCCGCCGGCCCGGAAGCATTCGGGCCGGCGGTCCGGTTCTGCGGCCCCGTGGTCCGTCGCCTCCGCAGCGGCGGCGAGCGTGGGTGCCGGCCGAGGCCCGGCACAATGGTGGCGTGACCGAGTCGATACCCGTGACGCGTGCCGTGGATCAAGGGACCGCCAAGCTGATGCCCGACGTGGACCATGACCGGGCCTGGCTGCTCACGGTCGACGGCGCACCGCAGTCGTACGTGGATCTCGACGCGCCGACGCATCTGGAGTTCGAGTACGTGCGGCGGCTCGGTCATGCCCTGGACACGCTGGTGGAGCCGGGCCGCCCCCTGGACCTGCTGCACCTCGGCGGAGGCGCGCTCACCCTGCCGCGCTACGTGGCCGCGACCCGGCCGGGCTCACGGCAGGACGTCGTCGAGGCCGACCGGGGCCTGCTGGACCTCGTCGTGGAGCGTCTGCCTCTGCCCGACGGGGCCGGGGTCACCCTGCACCCGGCCGACGCGCGCGCCTGGCTGGAAGCCGCCCCGCCGCACTCCGCGGACATCGTGATCGCCGACGTCTTCGGCGGTTCCCGGGTGCCCGCCCATCTGACGACCGTGGCCTACGCCCGGGCCGCCGAGCGTGTGCTGCGCCCGGACGGCGTCTATCTCGCGAACCTCGCGGACGCCGCGCCCTTCGCCTTCCTCCGCTCCCAACTCGCCGGCTTCTCCGCGGTGTTCGAGGAACTGGTGTTGATCGCCGAGCCGGGCGTGCTGCGCGGCCGCCGCTTCGGGAACGCCGTACTCGTCGCCGCCCACCGGCCCCTGGACACGGCCGAACTCGCCCGCCGCACGGCCGCGGACGCGTTCCCGGCCCGGGTCGCACAGGGCCCCGCCCTCCGGGAGTTCATCGGCACCGCCGAGCCGGTCCACGACGAGGACGCCGTCCCCTCACCCGTACCGCCCGGCGGGACCTTCACCATCGGCTGAGCGGGCCGGGGCTGCCCCTGGTCCGAATCGCTACTCGTGGGTAACATGACGCGCATGAGCGCAGACCAGATGTCGATCGGCGAGATGCTCGCCGCCACGGTGCCGATGGCCAGGACCCTCAAACTGGAGTTCCTGGAGACCACGCCGGAGAAGGCCGTGGTCGCCCTGCCCGACCAGAGCGACTTCCACAACCATGTCGGCGGGCCGCACGCCGGCGCGATGTTCACGCTGGGCGAGTCGGCGAGCGGCGCCATCGTGCTGGCCGCGTTCGGTGACCAGCTGTCGCGGGCCGTACCGCTCGCCGTCAGCGCCGAGATCGGCTACAAGAAGCTGGCGATGGGACCGGTCACCGCGACCGCCACGCTCGGCCGCCCCGCCGCTGACGTCGTCGCCGAACTGGACGCGGGGGAGCGCCCCGAGTTCCCCGTCTCGATCGCCATCCAGCGTGAGGACGGCGCCGTGACCGGCGAGATGACCGTGGTCTGGACCCTCCGCCCGAACAGCTGACCAGCCTCATCCCTACCGTTCCCCGGCACTGTGCCGGGGAACGGGCGCGGACGACCCGCAGGGGTGCGGCGCGGTCACGGCTCTCCGTTCCGACCCGCGCCGATCAGCGTCCGCACCTCGAAATCCTCGTAGGAATCCTCCTCCTGACGGCTGCTCAGAACGCTGCCGAGCCAGCCGAGGAGGAAGCCGGCCGGGATGGAGACGATGCCCGGGTTCTCCAGCGGGAACCAGGCGAAGTCGGCGTGGGGATACATCGAGGTGGGCCTGGAGGAGACCACCGGCGAGAACACCACGAGGAGCACGGAGCAGATCAGGCCGCCGTACAGGCTGAGCAGGGCACCCCAGGCGGTGAACCGGCGCCAGAACAGGCCGTAGACGAGCGGGGGCAACAAGGCCGACGCGGCGACGGCGAAGGCGAGGAACGCCAGGCTCGCCGTGCTGATCTCCCACGGCAGCAGCGCGAGCAGCATGGCGAGGACCCCGATGACGACGGCGGACATGCGCGCCACGCCCAGCTCTTCGGCCTGCGTCGCCCTGCCCCGGCGGATGACCTCGCCATAGAGGTCGTGGGCGAGTGAGGTGGCCGCGGCGAGGGTGAGCCCGGCCGCGACCGCGAGCAGCGTCACAAAGGCCAGGCAGGAGATCAGTGCGGTCAGCACGCCCCCGCCGAGGGACTGGGCGAGCAGCAGGACGGCCGCGTCGCCCTTGGGGTCGGTCTTCACGATGGTCTCGCGGCCCAGAACGGCCGTCGCGCCCAGGCCGACGACGCCCGCGGCCAGGCACACGAACCCCACCAGCCCCATGGCCCACACGGCGGAGGTGCGCAGGACGCGGTTGGTGCGCGGGGCCAGGAGTCGCATCACCACGTGGGGCAGCGCGGCGAGACCGAGCACGATGGCGAGTTCCAGACTGAAGAAGTCGAGCTTGCTGGTGGTGCCACCGCCGTAGCGCAGCCCCGGTTCTAGAAAGCGGTGCCCGAGGCCGCTGTTCCGCTCGGCGGCCGACAGCAGCGCCGCCACGTTCCAGTGGAAGCGGGCCAGCACGATCACCGCCGTGACCGCGACCCCGGCCACCAGCATCACGGCCTTGACGACCTGGATGAAGGTCGCGCCGGGCATTCCGCCGAGCGCCGCGTACACCACCACGATGGTGCCGACGACGACCACGCACAGGGTGCGCGTGGTCTGGTTCGGCTCGCCGGTGAACTGGGTCAGCAGAGCCACCCCGCCGATCAGCTGGGCGACGAGATACAGCGTGGTGACGACCAGGGTGCACAGGACGACGGCCAGGCGCACGGGCCGCCGGAGACGCGTCAGCCGCAGCCCCAGGGTGTCGCCGAGGGTGAACCGGCCCGCGTTGTGCAGCGGTTCGGCGATGACGAGCAGCACCGCCATCCACGCGACGGTGGTTCCGGCCAGATAGAGCAGGCCGTCGTAGCCGGTGAGGGCGACGAGGCCCGTGCTGCCCAGCAAGGTCGCCGCCGACAGATAGTCGCCGCACATCGCCAGGCCGTTGCGCAGCGGCGACAGGATGCGGTTGCCGAGGTAGAACTCGCCGATCTCGTCCCGCTGGGGAGCGGTCAGCAGCGCGGCGAAGAGGGTCACCACGACGACGCACAGAAAGAGAACGAAGGTCAGTTGCAGACTGAACCGGCTCACGACCCTCGTGGCGGCCGTCACCACGTGCGCGGCCACCTCCGCTGTGCGGAGCGCGGCCGGCCGGCGGGTCGCGCGCGGTCCCGTTCGGAGCGCAGCCGACGCACCACCGGGTCGACGCGGTTGCGCATGTGCACGGTGTAGCGCCGCACCGCGAGCGCCATGAGGCCGAACTGGGCGAGGCCGAGTGCGAGGCCGAGCGTGAGATGGCCCACGAGCGGCTGGTTCATCAGTCCGGGAGCGAAACTCGACAGCAGGACGTACAGCAGAAATGCGCCGACGACGAGGGCCGCCGTCGTGGCGCCCAAGGCGCGGAAGGCGTGGCGCAGGGGCGGGAATTCCGGATGGTCGCGCAGCGACGGAGGGCTCGCGGAATCCGCCGCCGGGGAAGGGGAAGGGGACGAGGAAGGGGACGAGGAAGGGGAGCGGCCGGCGTGCTGCGGCGGATATCCGTTCATGACGCACCTTCTTTGCTGCCGTGTGCCGCACTTCGGCGGGCGGTGCCCGGACCGGTCGGTTTCGCAAGGCCGGCTTCGGGGGGCCGGTTTCCGGGGGGAGGGGGACGGCGGGGAGAGGGCAGGAGCGAGCCGTCGGCGGGCTTTCCCGGAGGAATGGCCCGTCGAGAACCTCCGGGTGTCGAAACCTGTTTTTCGTGCAGCCTTCGTGGGGGGTTCGCGATGTTCCCGCTCCCGGCTTTTCCGGGGGGTGGGGGCGGCCCTGTGCGGGGTGTCGACGGGGTCGGAAGCGGAGTATCGCAGTGGGGCCATTGGCCTATCAACCGCCTGTACGGAAGGCAGATTGAACAGAATCGTTTCCGCTTTCCGGTCGGCTCCGGCTTCCGGTCGGCTCCGGCTCCGGTTTATGGCCGGTTTCGGTTTACGACCGGCTCCGGTTTCCGGGCCGCACCGTTTCGGGGCCGCACCGTTTCCAGGACGATCCGGCCAGGGGCCGTCGGGGGCGTAGCGCGTGGGCACCCTCTCCGCGCCCCGCAGCGCTGCCCAATGCCGTACCCGCCGGGCGCGGCCGGATGTGTAGGCTTCCTGGGGGTGCGTCCGAGCGGGCGGGCCCGCAGGAAGACGGACGCGAATCGGGGAGGATGGGGCGTTGCACGTCCAGGAATGGCTCGACACGGTACCCGCGGCCGCCGTCTATGCCGTGGTGGCCCTCGTCATCGGTGTGGAGAGCCTCGGTATCCCGCTGCCGGGCGAGATCGTCCTGGTCTCGGCGGCCCTGCTCTCCTCCCAGCACAGCGGCATCAATCCGGTCGTCCTCGGGGCCTGCGCCACCGTCGGTGCGGTCGTCGGCGACTCCATCGGCTACGCGATCGGCCGCAAGGGCGGACGGCCGCTGCTGGCCTGGCTCGCGAAGAGGTTCCCCCGGCACTTCAGTGAGGGCCACGTCGCGACGGCCGAGCGGTCGTTCGAGAAGTGGGGTATGTGGGCCGTCTTCTTCGGCCGCTTCGTCGCCCTGCTGCGGATCTTCGCCGGACCGCTGGCCGGTGTGCTGCGGATGCCCTACTGGAAGTTCCTGACCGCCAACTTCCTGGGCGGTGTGGTGTGGGCGGGCGGCACCACCGCGGTCATCTACTACGTCGGTGTCGTCGCCGAGTCGTGGCTGAAGAAGTTCTCGTGGCTGGGGCTGGTGGCCGCGGTCCTCATCGGACTGGCGTCGATGCTGGTGGTCCGGCGCAAGGCCAGGAAAGCGGCGGCGCGGCGGGAGGCGGCGGCCGAGCCGGAGGCCGTCCCGGCCGCCGACCGGGCCTAGACCCGGTCGGCGGACGAGGCTCAGCCCTGCCGGTGCGCGTCGCGGTGGGCCTTCGCCAGCTCCGCGTACATCGTGCCGTTCAGCGTGATGCCCTCGCGCTCCTCGGCGGTCAGCTCCCGCTTCACCTTGGCGGGCACGCCGGCCACCAGGGAGCCCGGGGGCACCCGCATGCCCTGCGGCACCAGCGCCTGGGCCGCGACCAGGGAGCCCGCGCCGATCACTGCGCCGTTGAGGACCGTGGCGCCCATGCCGATCAGGCAGTCGTCCTCGACGGTCGCGCCGTGCACCACGGCGTTGTGCCCGATGGAGACCCGCTCGCCGACGCTGACCGGGAACCCCGGGTCGGCGTGCAGTGTGCAGTTGTCCTGGACGTTGCTGTGCGCGCCGACGGTGATCCGCTCGACGTCGCCGCGCAGCACCGCGCCGTACCAGACGCTCGCGCCCGCGTGCAGCGTGACGCCGCCGATCACCACGGACGTGGGTGACACGAAGGCGTCCCCGTCCACCTCGGGGTCCCTGCCGCCTATGCCCGCGATCAGCGCCTTGTGCGTCATTGCCGTCTCCTCGTGGTCGGTCTTCCGGCACCGTACGCCATGAGTGGGGCGAAGATCACAGCGGTGCGGGCCCATCGGCGCACCCGCTGCTGAGTAACGTGAGCGGGTGCCCAGGAGCAAGAACACGTTCTCATCATGGCGTCGTGGCTTGGCGCAGCGCGCCGTCCACGCGGGCTGGGCCTGGGCACAGCGCGCGGGTTCCGTGACCGCGGAGCATCCCGGGCGCTTCCGCTTCGGCGCGATGGGAACGGGTACCAGGCTGGCTTTCCCGCTGGGCACGGTGTTCGGTGAGCCGTGGATCCATGTCGGCGCCCACTGCATCGTCGGCGAACAAGTCACCCTGACGGCCGGACTGATGCCCGGCCTCGACCTCGGTCCCGAGGCGATCCTGCGCATCGGTGACGGTGTCGTTCTCGGCCGCGGCAGTCATGTCATCGCCGACACCTCGGTCAGGATCGGCAGCGACTGCTACTTCGGGCCGTACGTCTATGTGACCTCCACCAACCATTCCTACGACGACCCGCACGAGCCCATCGGCAAACAGTGGCCGCGGATGGAACCGGTGGAGATCGGTCCGGGCTGCTGGATCGGGACCGGCGCGGTGATCCTGCCGGGCGCGCGGATCGGGCGGAACGTGGTGGTGGCGGCCGGAGCGGTGGTGCGGGGAGCCGTACCGGACCACGCGGTGGTGGCCGGGGCGCCGGCCCGCGTCGTACGGCGCTGGACACCCGAGGACGGCTGGCAGCCGCCGCTCAGAACACCGGCCCCGGTGCCGATACCGGACGGGGTCACGCCGGGCCAGCTGCTGGCCCTGTCCGAGCTGGACGACGAGGACATCGCGCGGCTCGCGGAGCTGGAAGCGGAGTCCTGAGCGGGCTCCGCCGTCAGCCGGTGGCCAGCAGCAGCGTGCCGACCAGGGCGAGGCCCGCGCCCGCGGCCTGTATCGCGCGCAGCCGCTCGCTGAGGAAGCCGCGCGCGGCGAGCGCCGTGACGACCGGGTAGAGCGAGGCGAGGACGGCGGCCACCGTGACCGGGCCGTGCTGGGCCGCGAGCGCGTAGGAGCCGTTGGCGGCGACGTCGGCGAGACCGACGAAGGCGAGCGCGGGCAGGGAACGCCATGGGAAGCCGCCCTCCGGAAGGGCCGGCGCGCCGCGCCGCACCGCCGCCCCCAGGGCCGCCCCGCCCACCACGACATTGGTCACGCGCTGCACGAAGAGCGCCAGGAACAGCCCGGTCACCGTCGTCGACGCCTCCGCGACCAGCGCGAACACCGTGCCGAACCCCAGTGCCGCGACAAGGGTCAGCAGGACCGCCCGCCGTTGCACCGGGGCACCCCGCAGCTGGGGCCCGCCCGCGAGCACCACCCCGGCGAGGGCGACGGCGATCCCGGCGGCCTGGAGCAGCCCGGGGCGCTCGCCGAGCACGAGTGCCACACCGACGGGGACCGCCACACTCAGGGTGGCGAGCGGGGAGACGACGCCCATGGGGCCCAGGGCGAGCGCCTGGTAGAAGGAGAGCAGGGCGATCGGGCCCATCAGGCCCGCCGCGAACGCGAACCACAGCCGAGGCCCAGCCTCGCTCCAGGCGCCGGTGGCGAGCACGACGACACCGAGCATGGACGCCGCGACGGCCTGCGAGACGACCACCACGGTCAGTGCGGGCATCCGCCGGGTCAGCAGCCCCCCGCCGAAGTCGGCCAGCCCCCACAGAAGACTGGTGGCCAAGGCGAAGAGTGCTGTCATGAGCCGCCTCGCAGTACAGTTCGGTGAACGATTAGGTGCACCACACCATAGTGCAGCGAATTGAACTCTGTCATACAGAATATTGGACTCAAAGTGTCGGACCTCGACCTGCTGACCCAGTCCCTGGCGCGCAACGTGAAGCGCTGGCGCGCCGAGCGCGGCTTCACCCTGGACGCCCTCGCCGCCCGCGCCGGAGTCAGCCGCGGCATGCTCATCCAGATCGAGCAGGCCCGCACCAACCCGAGCATCGGCACGGTCGTCAAGATCGGCGACGCGCTCGGCGTCAGCGTCACCACGCTGCTCGACTACGAGCGGGGCCCCCGGGTCCGGATCGTCCCGGCCGAGCAGGCCGTACGCCTCTGGCACACCGAGGCGGGCAGCTACAACCGTCTTCTCGCGGGCACCGAGGCCCCCGGTCCGCTGGAGATGTGGGACTGGCGGCTGATGCCGGGGGACCGCAGTCCCTCCGACCCGCACCCCGCGGGCACGGTCGAACTCGTCCATGTCCTCGCCGGCCGGCTGACGATCACCGTGGACGGCGTGGACCACGACGTCCCCACCGGCGCGAGCGCCTCCTTCGAGGCCGACACCCCGCACACCTACGCCAACGACGGTGATGCGCCGATGGAGATGGTGATGGCGGTCTCGGTGCCGCCCGTCCGCTGAGACGCCCGTCCGGCGGCCTGGGTGCGGCTGTTAGCGTGCCGTCATGCGCGCACCCATCGGAGACTTCGACCGGGCGACGCCCGCCCCCGACTGCCTCGACCAGCTGACCGGCCCGGTGGCCGGGGCCGTACGCCACTGGAGCGGCGGCGTGCCCGTCGACCAGATCGTCTACGTCGACACCGAGCCGGAGTGGGCCGATACCGCGGTCTTCCTGGAGCACTACGGCAAGGAACTGCTCGACCGGTCCGCCAACTGCGTCGTGGTCGCGGGCAAACGCGGCGGCGAGAGGACGCTGGCCGCATGTGTGGTCCTGTCCGCCACCCGAGTCGACGTCAACGGCGTGGTCCGCCGCCAACTGGGCGTCCGCAAGGCGTCGTTCGCGCCGATGGAGGTGGCGACGGGGGAGACCGGCATGGAGTACGGCGGCATCACACCGATCGGACTGCCCGCGGACTGGCCGGTACTGATCGACTCGGCGGTCGTCGACCTGCCGTACGTCCTGGTCGGCAGCGGCAGGCGCCGGGGGAAGCTGCTGGTGCCGGGGAAGGCGTTCGCGCAGTTGCCGAACGCTGTGGTCCTGGAGGGGCTGGGCGGCTGAGGGTCCCCTGACCGGCGCGCGGGATCCTCGCCGGTCGCGACCGCGGTGGTCCGGGCGCCTGCCGGGCCGGGGCCTCGCCGGGTCAGGGCCCGGTGCGGGCGTGGTGGGCCAGGGCCCGATGCGGATCCGCCGAGCCGGGTGCCGGGGCCGGGTCGGCGTGGACGAGCGCCGCGGTCAGCCGCGGAACCGCGTGCAACAGGGCGTGTTCGGCCTCGACTGCGATGTCGTGCGCCCGGCGCACGCTCACCTCGCCGTCCACCACGACCGCGACCTCCGCGCGCAACCGATGGCCGATCCAGCGCAGCCGAAGCTCGCCGACCCCGAGCACGCCCGGCACCTGGCGCAGCGCCCGCTCGGCTCGGTCCACCAGCACCGGATCGACGGCGTCCAGCAGTCGCCGGAACACCTCCCGGGCCGCGTCCCGCAGGACCAGCACGATCGCGGCCGTGATCGCCAGACCCACGACCGGGTCGGCCAGGCGCCAGCCGAGCGCCGCGCCGCCCGCACCGACCAGGACCGCGAGTGAGGTGAACCCGTCCGTGCGCGCGTGCAGCCCGTCAGCGACCAGCGCGGCCGACCCGATCGCGCGGCCCACCCGGATGCGATGGCGGGCCACCCACTCGTTGCCCGCGAAACCGACGACCGCCGCGCCGGCGACAGCGGGGATGTGCTCCATGGGGCGGGGGTCCATCAGCCGTACGACGGCGCTCCAGGCGGCGAAGGAGGCCGACGCGGCGATCGTCAGCACGATGACGATCCCGGCGAGATCCTCGGCGCGGCCGTACCCGTAGGTGAACCGGCGCGTGGCCGCGCGGCGGCCCAGCACGAAGGCGATGCCGAGCGGCACGGCGGTCAGGGCGTCGGCCGCGTTGTGCACGGTGTCGCCGAGCAGCGCGACCGATCCGGAGATCACGACCACGACGGCCTGGGCCAGCGCGGTTCCGCCGAGCACGACCAACGAGACCCAGAGCGCCCGCATGCCCCGCGCGGAGGACTCCAGCGCGGGGTCGAGCTTGTCGGCGGTCTCATGGGAGTGGGGGGTGAGGAGGTGGCGGAGACGGGAGAGGGGACCTTGGGGGTGGTCGTGGTAGTGGGCGTGACCGTCCTCGTGGGTGTGCTCGGGGTGGTGGGCGTGACCGTCCTCGTGGGTGTGCTCGGGGTGGTGGGCGTGTGTGTGGCCCGGTGCCCCGCCGTGCCCGTGTGCCTCGTACTGCTGTCCCATAGGAAGGTCCCTTCCCCGCGCGACAGTGGACGCGATCGCCCCCACGGAGCCATTATGTGCGTATGAGCGCACGCATGCACCTATCATCTGCGCACGGTGCGCAGCCGCGCACCGGCGGCGCGGCCGAGGGGCACCCCGGCTCTCCCGATGAGGAGCAGTTCGCGCTCGCCGCCGAGCTGCTAGCCCTGCTCGGCGACCGCACCCGTCTCGCCCTGCTGCACGCCCTGACCTGGGGCGAGGCCGATGTCTCCACGCTCACCGAGGCGTGCGGCGCGGCCCGGCCCGCGGTGAGCCAGCATCTGGCGCGGCTCCGGCTCGCGGGCCTGGTGGACACCCGCAAGGAGGGCCGCCGGGTGGTCTACGCGCTGCGCGACGGCCATCTGCGCCGGGTCGTGGACGAGGCGTTGAGCCTCGCCGACCACCGGCTCGCCGACCGCCCGGCGCACGACTGACGCCGGTTCAGCGCAGCGACTGCAGGACGCGCGTGATGCCGTAGTCGAACCGGTCGTCGAAGGAGGCGTCGCTCAGGTGCGGCGCGACCCGGACGAGTGACGGATACGCGCCTGCGTCGAGCGCCCGCTCGAAGCGGTCGCCGTCGGCGGCCGGCAGCGCCTGCTCCTCCTGGGTCAGGCCCAGTACGAAGTGCAGGACGGTCCAGCACGCCCAGGCCGCCTCCCGCTCGGGCAGACCGCCCTCCAGCAGTGCCCCGACCATGACCTCCGCGAAGCGCAGGGTGGCGGGTTCGGCGGCGTAGGTGCCCGTGACGAGCGCGGCGCCGTCGCGATGCGCGAGCAGGGCGCGGCGGTAGCGCAGGGCCAGCTCGGCCACCCGTTCGTCCCAGGCGGTGGGCAGTCTGTCCAGGGGCACCTCGGCGACGATCGCGTCCGCCATCAGCTCCAGCAGTCGCGCCTTCGTCTTGGCATGCCACAGCACGGTGTTCATCCGGACGCCGAGCCGTTCCGCGGTGCCGCGCACCGATACCGCGTCGGCGCCCTTTTCGTCCAGGAGTTCCAGGGCCGCCCGCACCACCGCGTCCGTGTCGAGACCGGTCCGGGAGGGCGGCTGCGCTTGCTCCTTGGTCACTGACCTAGTCTACTGGTCGATGTCATGTTGGTCAGTGACCAAGAATGTCGGCGGGAGCCGACGGGAGGGAAGGCATGATGGAACAGGTCATCGTGCGCAGCTCCGCGGCGAGCCAGAGCCCCACCGGCCCGGCCCCCGCAGCCGACGACGTACGCCGCGCGCAGAACTCCGGCGCCGTCCGGTCCCTCGGTCGTCCTCGCCCTGTCCGGTCCGCACGGCGGGCTGATGGTGATGCCGATGCCCGGGGCGTCCACCGCATCGTCGGCGGGGACCCGGAGGGGCACCGCACGGGCCGTCCGGGCGAGCTGCCCCTGGAGGAACTGCGGGCCAAGGTCGTGCGCATCGCCGGAAGGGACTTCGGCATGCGCGACCCGAAGTGGCTGTCCCGGTTCGGCAACGCCGCCCGTCAGGCGGCGCGCTACCGTCAGGGACGGGTGCTGCTCGCCGGTGACGCGGCCCACATGCACTATCCGACCGGCGGCGTCGGCATGAACGTCGGCATCCAGGACGCCACCAACCTCGGCTGGAAGCTGGCCTCGACCGTCCTCGGCACCGCGCCGGAGGGTCTCCTGGACAGCTACCACACCGAGCGTCACCCGGTCGGTGCCGAGCTCCTGCTCAGCACGCGGGCCCAGACGGCGCTGGTGAGCACGTACACCCCGGAGACGACCGCCCTGCGCACCGTGCTCGGCGGCCTCATCGCCACCGTCCCGGAGTTCTCACGGGAACTCGCCCGCCGCGTGTCCGGGCTCTCGGCGGCGTATCCGGCCGCCGGCGGTCATCCGTTGACCGGCCGGCGCGCCCCGGACCTCGCGCTGGACCGGACGACCGGGCTCTTCGCCCTGCTGCGCCCGGGCCGCCACGTCCTGCTGGACCTGACGGGCCGGGACGTCCTGGACGAGCCCTGCCACCGCGTGGCGCCGGATGAGCGGCGCGCCGAGTGGCCGGGAGTGCGCGCCGCGCTCGTCCGGCCCGACGGTCATGTGGCCTGGGCGAGTGACGAGACGGACGACAGGGCGCTGGGCGATCAGGCGCGTGAGGCTGTGGCCGCCACGCGCCGCTGAGCCCAGCGCCCGGGGCCGCTCAGGCGGCGCTGTCGTCCTCGCCCGCCTCCAGGAGGTTGGCCGCCGCGCCCACGATGCTGGGATCGGGGGTGCCGACGACCTCCAGGTCCTTGTCGGCGTAGTCGAATCGGGCCAGGACGCTGCGCATCGCCTCGACGCGCGCCCGCTTCTTGTCATTGCTCTTCACCACGGTCCACGGCGCGTAGTCGGTGTCCGTGGCGCGGAACATGGCGACCTTGGCCGCGGTGTAGTCGTCCCAGCGGTCCAGCGAGGCCAGGTCCATCGGGCTGAGCTTCCACTGCCGTACGGGGTCCACCTGACGGATCGTGAAGCGGGTGCGCTGCTCGCTCTGCGAGACCGAGAACCAGAACTTCACCAGGTCGACGCCGTCGTCCACGAGCATGCGCTCGAACAGCGGCGCCTGGCGCACGAAGCGGCGGTACTCGTCGTCCGAGCAGAAGCCCATCACCCGCTCCACGCCCGCCCTGTTGTACCAGGACCGGTCGAACATCACGATCTCGCCCGCGGTCGGCAGATATTCGACGTAACGCTGGAAGTACCACTGACCGCGCTCGCGCTCGGTCGGCTTCTCCAGGGCCACCACCCGGGCGCCGCGCGGGTTGAGGTGCTCGGTGAAGCGCTTGATCGTGCCGCCCTTGCCGGCCGCGTCGCGCCCCTCGAAGACTATGACGAGGCGGCGGCCGGACGCCTTTATCCAGCTCTGCAGCTTCAGCAGCTCGATCTGCTGGAGCCGCTTGTGCCACTCGTACTCCTTGCGCTCCATCCGCTGCTCGTAGGGGTAGTTCTCCCGCCAGGTGTCCACCGGGCTGCCGTCGGACCTGAGCAGCACGGGGTCGTCATGGTCGGTGTAGTCGACCCGCAGGCCATCGGTCACCAGAGGTGTCATCGTCTTCCTTCTCCGCATGCCTCAGTGGAACTGCGGCACGATCAGATAGATCCCGTACGCGACCACGGCCGCGCAGGCCAGGAAACAGAGCCCGGCCTGGGCGAGGCTCAGGGCATGGGTGCCGCCGTCCCGCTCGCGGGCGGCGTCGGCCTGGGCCAGGCCGAGCACGCCGAGTGCGAAGACGACGACCACGGCGACGGTGACTCCGATGCTGACCGCGGTGACCTGGCCGAGGGCGGTCCAGTCAAGATGCATGGCTCGAACTCTCCCTGGCTCAGGCGGCGCTGCCGACGCGTGTGGGTTCGGTGGCGCGGATGGTGACCTCGTGCGTCTCGTTCACATTGTCGGCGTGGACCGGATTACGGCGCGAGGCGAGCACGATGAACGCGGCGACCGCTGCGGCGACCAGGGCAATCACCACCGTACCCGCGTTCCCGCCGTGCTTGACGACGCCGGCGGAGACGCCGCCGACCAGCGCGGCCGCGGGGAGTGTGATCAGCCATGCGACGACCATGCGGCCCGCGGTGCCCCAGCGCACCTCGGCGAGCCGCCGGCCGAGGCCCGCGCCGAGGATGCCGCCCGAGCAGACCTGCGTGGTGGAGAGCGCGAAGCCGAGGTGGGCGGAGGTCAGGATGACGGTGGTGGACGCGGCCTCGGCGGCCAAGCCCTGCGGCGACTGGATGTCCGTCAGGCCCTTGCCCATCGTGCGGATGATGCGCCAGCCGCCCAGATAGGTGCCGAAGCCGATGGCGAGACCGGCCGAGCCGATCACCCACACGGGCGGGCCCGCGTCATGACCCAGCGCGCCCACCGAGATCAGCGTGAGTGTGATCACACCCATCGTCTTCTGGGCGTCGTTGGTGCCGTGGGCGAGGGAGACGAGCGAGGCGGAGGCGATCTGGCCGAGTCGGAAACCCCTGGTCACCGACTCCTGGCGGGCCCGGGCGGTGATGCGGTACGCGAGGTAGGTGGCCCCCAGCGCCGCGATGCCCGCCACGACGGGCGAGGCGATCGCCGGGACCAGAATCTTCTCGACAACCTTGTCGAAGTGCACGCCATGGCTGCCGGCACCGACCCAGACGGCACCGACCAGACCGCCGAACAGGGCGTGGGAGGAGCTCGACGGCAATCCGACGAGCCAGGTCAGCAGATTCCACAGGATCGCGCCGACCAGCCCGGCGAAGATCATTTCTGGGGTCACCAGCGTGTCGTCCACGATGCCGCCCGAGATGGTCTTGGCGACCTCGGTGGACAGGAAGGCGCCCACGATGTTGAGCACGCCGCTGATCAGGACTGCGGTACGCGGCTTGAGGGCGCCGGTGGCGATGGAGGTGGCCATCGCGTTGGCGGTGTCATGGAATCCGTTCGTGAAATCGAAGGCCAGTGCCGTGACGATGACGACGGCCACGAGGAACGTGATGTGGTCCATCCCCAGATGAAAGCAACCGAAGGCGTATTTCCGGAGAAGGGCAGGCAACGGCGGGGCGTGCGTCATATAGGCGAACGGGCCTCGAACTCCCGTGCGCCGACGGCCTGGTGGAGGGGCCGGCGGGTGCCGCGTGACTTGCGCCGGACCCGGTCGGCCCGCACCCGGGTGAAAAATGACCGTGGGTCAGGCTCTGGTCCTGACCCACGGTCCGGTCGTGCTCAGGGCCGGCGTCGAAGCCGGGGCCCGGAAGATCAGGCGGCGGCGGGCGCGGCCTGGGAGAGCTGGTCGATGACCTTGGTCAGGCCCTCGACGACCTCGGTGTCGTCCGCCGGGTGGGTCTCGGCGAAGCGCGTCATGGAGCCCGGGATGGAGAGCTTCGCCTCCTCGACGACCGCCGCACCGGCGATGCCCGCGGCCTTGCGGGTCTCGTCCTGCGCCCACACGCCGCCGAACTGGCCGAACGCGGTGCCGACGACGGCGACCGGCTTGCCGGTCAGGGCCCCGGCGCCGTACGGGCGGGACAGCCAGTCGATCGCGTTCTTGAGGACGGCCGGGATGGTGCCGTTGTACTCGGGGGAGAAGAGCAGCAGGGCGTCGGCCTGGGAGGCAGCGGTGCGCAGCGCAGCGGCGGCCTCGGGGACGCTGCCCTCGACGTCGATGTCCTCGTTGTAGAAGGGCACCTGGCCCAGGCCCTCGTGCAGCACGACCTCGACGCCCTCAGGGGCGTGCTTGGCGGCCGCCTCGGCGAGCTGACGGTTGTGGGAACCGGCGCGAAGGCTGCCGACCAGAGCAAGGATGCGTACGGACATGGCGAAACTCCCAGAATCAAGCGATCGGTAACAATCGGGACCGTCCGGGTCCGTTGAAATGTGTACCACCTCAACCGGACCGCGGTCCACTTCGTGCATCACCGTAAACGGACCGGGGTCCGATTGTCTTCCCGGGACGCTAATCTGACGTCATGACCGAGCCGTTCGCGCCTTTCTCCGCGCCTCAGGACCGGGACGTCCTGGAGGGCTTCGCGGACCTCGCCCTGCTGCCGACGGACAAGGCACCCCAGCTGCGCGCCGATGCCGCGCGCAACCGCACCCGGCTGCTGGAGGTCGCCGTCCGGCTGGCCGCCGAGCGCGGCATCGCCAACGTGACCATGGACGACATCGCCCTCGGTGCCGGAGTCGGCAAGGGCACCGTCTTCCGGCGCTTCGGGGACCGCACGGGCCTGCTCGTGGAGCTGCTCAGCCACCACGAGAAGCAGCTCCAGGCCGCCTTCCTCTCCGGGCCGCCGCCGCTCGGCCCGGGCGCGTCCCCGGTGGAGCGGCTGCACGCCTTCGGTTCGGCCGTCATCCGCCATGAGCACGCCCACCGGGACTTCTACCTGGAGGCTCACATAGAGCCGGGCCGCCGCCGGACCGCGCCGGCGTACCACCTCCGGCTCGCCCATGTCCGCATGCTGCTGCGCGAGGCGCGCGCCGACGGCGACAACGAACTCGTCGCCCATCTGCTGCTCGGCTATCTGGAGACGGTGCTGGTCGACCATCTGCTCTCCGTTCTCGGGATGTCCCCGGAGCGTGTGGAGGCGGGATGGCGTGATCTCGTCGATCGCTACACCGGTGCAAGAGGTCGATGTGCGAGCTGAGACCGCCTGGTGACGGGTACCTGCCTCCTTCGGGCAGAAGAGGGCGTGTCCCGGCCACCGGCCGAGAGCACCCAGGGGTTCCGGCCGCTGCGTCGTCGTCCGGCGGTTCGTCGTTTGCGCAGGTCAGCGGCGTACTATCGGACATGACAACGGTCACCGGTGCAGCCTTTGCCCCGAGGCGCCGCCATGCGTTTCACTGCGGTGAGGCACCCGATGCTTGGGGGAAGGCGGAGCAGATGAGCGACCACGGTCATGCGCACGGCCCGGGGGGCCACGCGGGGCACTCCCACGGGGTGTCGGCTGATGCCGACCGCCGCTGGCTCGCCGCCGCGCTCGCCCTGATCACCGTGTTCATGGCGGCCGAGGTGGTCGTCGGTGTCCTCGCGGGCTCCCTGGCCCTGCTCTCGGACGCGGCCCACATGCTCACGGACGCCGCGTCCATCGTGCTCGCCCTCATCGCGATGCGGCTCGCCGCCCGACCGGCTCGCGGCGGATTCACCTACGGCCTCAAGCGCGCGGAGATTCTCTCCGCCCAGGTCAACGGCCTCACGCTACTGCTGCTCGGGGCGTGGCTGGCGTACGAGGCCGTGCGGCGGCTCATCGCCCCGTCGCAGGTGGCGGGCGGTCCGATGCTGGCCATCGCGCTCACCGGAATCGTCGTGAACGTGGCCGCCGCCTGGTGCATCTCGAAGGCCAACCGCACCTCCCTCAATGTGGAGGGCGCCTACCAGCACGTCCTGAACGACCTGTTCGCCTTCATCGGCACCGCGGTCGCCGCACTCGTGGTCCTCCTGACGGGCTTCGAGCGCGCGGACCCCATCGCCACCCTCGTGGTCGTCGCGCTGATGGTGAAGGCTGCGTACGGACTGCTGCGCGACTCGGGCCGTATCTTCCTGGAAGCCGCGCCCGCCGACGTCGATCCGGACGCACTCGGCGACCGGCTCGTCGCCCGGCCGGACGTCGTCGAAGTGCACGATCTGCACGTCTGGCAGATCACCTCGGGCCAGGCCGCACTGTCCGCGCACATCCTGGTGGAACCCGGCGGCGACTGCCACGCGGTCCGCCGTGCCCTGGAGGACGTGCTGCACCACGACTACGGCATCACCCACACCACCCTCCAGGTCGACCACGCCCCCGAACGGGTCCTTCAGGTGACACCGCCCGGCGCCCCGGACACGGCGGACGACCCCGCACACTGCGAGGCCCCGCACGGTCCGGTGCACCGGGGGGAACCGCACCCCCACTGACGGAACCGCCGGAGGATGCGGTGCCTCGGACGCAGTCGTCGCACCGCGGCGTGCCCCGGATGACCTAACCCATCACCCCTCTTGACCCTCCCTTTCCCCAATACCTCTGACACAGAGCTAATGTCAGGAGAGTGGAATCCGAGAACTTCGCCGACGACCTGAGCACCACCCTTGTGGCGGTGCAGCGGCTGATCCGGCGGCGGCTGCGCATCGGGGTAGGAGCACCGCGCCTGCGCGGCGCGGAGGTCGAACTGCTGCGCCTGGTGGCGGCGCGTCCCGGCATCGGTGTGTCGGACGCGGCCAAGGAGTTGCACCTGGCGGGGAACTCGGTCTCCACACTGGTCAATCAGCTCGCGCGGGACGGCTATCTGATCCGTGAGACGGACCCGGCCGACCGGCGGGCCGCACGACTCATGCCCACCGAGGCGGCCGAGGCGCGGCTGCGTGACTGGCGCGAGCGGCGCACCGCGCTCGTACGGCGTCAGGTCGCGCGCCTCGACGACGAGGACCGCAAGGCGCTGGAGGCGGCCCTTCCGGCCCTGCGCAAGCTGGCGGACAACCTGCACGAGGAGGCCGAGGAGACATGACGAGCAACGCGACGGCCGGTGAGGCGCCCGCGGTGGACGCCGTCACCTGTGACGGACTCCGCTACTCCTTCGGGGAGACGACGGCGGTCGACGGGCTGGACCTCCAGGTCCGGGACGGCGAGGTGTTCGGACTGCTCGGCCCGAACGGCGCGGGCAAGACCACCGCGATCCGCTGCATCACCACGCTGCTGCCGGTCCCGGCGGGCATGGTCCACGTCTTCGGCCATGACGCGGCCCGTGAGCGGATGGCCGTGCGGCGGCTGCTGGGCTATGTGCCGCAGCAGCTCTCCGCCGACTCCGGACTCACCGGGCGGGAGAACGTCGCCCTGTTCGCCCGCGTCTTCGACGTCTCCCGGCGCGAGCGGGCCCAGCGGGTCGAGCAGGCCCTCGCGGCGGTCGACCTGACGGCCGCGGCCGACCGTCTGGCGAAGACGTACTCCGGCGGCATGGTCCGTCGGCTGGAACTCGCCCAGGCGCTGGTCAGCGCGCCCCGGCTGCTGATCCTCGACGAGCCGACCATCGGCCTCGACCCGATCGCCCGGACCAATGTGTGGGAGCACATCAACGCCGTCCGCGCCGCCACCGGCATGACCGTCCTCGTCACCACCCACTACATGGACGAGGCCGACCAGTACTGCGACCGAGTCGCCCTGATGCACCGCGGCCGGGTCCGTGCCCTCGGCACCCCCGCCGAGCTGCGGAGCGGACTTCGGGAACGGCTCGGCACCGAAGGCCCGCTGCCGACGCTGGAGGACGTCTTCCGTGACGTCGCCGGCAGCGGACTCGACGACCAGTCAGGAGACTTCCGCGATGTCCGAAGCACCCGCCGCACCGCGTCCCGCGTCGGCTGACCGCGCACCGCAGCCGGACCTCGGCCTGTTGGTGACCCCGCCCCGGGCCCGCACCGGCTGGCGGGTGCTGCCGGCGCGGGTCGCCGCGATGTGCGCGGTCGAGCTGCAGAAGCTGCGCCATGACCGCACCGAGCTGTACACCCGCGCCATCCAGCCGGCGCTGTGGCTGCTGATATTCGGCGAGACGTTCACCCGGATCAAGGCCATACCGACCGGCAACATCCCGTACCTCGACTATCTGGCGCCCGGCATCATCGCCCAGTCCGCGATGTTCATCGCCATCTTCTACGGCATCATGATCATCTGGGAGCGGGACGCCGGCATCCTCACGAAGCTGCTGGTCACACCGACCCCACGGGCGGCACTCATCACCGGCAAGGCGTTCGCCGCCGGGGTGAAGGCGCTGATCCAGGCGCTGGTGGTCGTCGTGATCGCGGCGCTGCTCGGCGTCGCGATGACCTGGAACCCGCTGCGGCTGCTGGGCGTGGCGGTGGCCGTCGTCCTGGGCTCGGCCTTCTTCTCCTGTCTGTCCATGACGATCGCGGGCATCGTTCTGACCCGCGACCGGCTGATGGGCATCGGCCAGGCGATCACGATGCCGCTCTTCTTCGGCTCCAACGCCCTCTACCCGGTGGCCGTCATGCCGGGCTGGCTCCAGGCGATCAGCAAGGTCAACCCGCTGAGCTACCAGGTCGACGCCCTGCGCGGTCTGCTGCTCGGCACGCCGTCCCATCTGCCGCTCGACTTCGGCGTGCTGGCGGTGGCCGCGGCCCTGGGCGTCACCTCGGCCTCGTCGCTGCTGGCACGACTGGCCCGCTGACAGCTCCGCACCGAGGCCGGACCCGGCCGACGTCGAAGAGCGCGGCATCGACGGCGGCCGCCTCACCGCTTCTTCCAGAAGGCCATCAGATCCGCCAGGGCCCTGATGATCTCGGGACGTTCCGACGCCTCCGCCTGGCGCAGGCTGATCACGAGCGCCAGGAGGATCATGACGACGAAGAGGGCGACGGCGTAAAGGAAGAGCTGCGGAGCAACTCCGGCCACCTGCTCGAGTACGGCCCACATAACTGCCTCCCGGACGGTCCCGGCCGCTGCCTGAGGGAGGCTTCGCCGGGGCGCGAGGACCTCCACGAAGGCAGGCGGACACCTGTCATCACACAGCGCCCGCCGGCTGTGCACCTCGGCCGCGTGGTACCAGGAGGGGAAGGCGGATCCACACGGGGGGAAGCCTTCCGCTGTCTGGTCGGCATGATGTGGCGCCCGTGTATCGAGAGGCTCGACGCCACTGCCGTGTTGTGCTGCTCCGCGAGTTCGGCGGGGACGGCGTCATCGAGTCCGGCGAGTTCGGTGCCTGGTACGGCTCCGTCTCGTCGACGCTGGCGGTGGCGGGGGAGACTCCTCGTCGCCGCCTGACCAGTTACTTCTCGGTATCAACCGTATCCGCGAGGCCCGCTCGAACACGGCTGACTCGCGCATGCGTTCACCCGTTGGGTCTCCTCCGTGCCGTCCATGGAATGGGCAGGCCGGCCGGCGGGGGCGGATGTCCCCTTGGAGGAGTCGTCGCTCGAACTGCGAACGGTTCGCCGCAGCTCAGCGGCAACGGTGGGTGAGCCGACGCGACATAGGGTCAATCGCATGCGAGGGGGTCCCCAGCGGAGCTGAAATAGCCGAAATTATTCGGACTAGGATGGATTCGACGGATGTAGATCGCTGTGGATCCACATCCGATCGTATGTGGCCCAGCGGGTACCTAAGCGGTGAGCGGAGGCGACAGTCGGCCGTGGTGAATGCCGGAAGCGATGCGGACAACACAGGCCCGTCCGCCCCGCCCGCCCATCCGCTGCACCAGCAGCAGGGCCTGCGGACCATACCGACCGTGCGGTCCTTGGAGCGTCACCTGCGGATGCGGCTGCTCGACGCAGTGGACGAGGACCGGCGAGATGTCGAGGTGCTGCTGACCGCGCTCCAGCAGGCGGTGGCCGAGGTGCACGGCCTGGGGGGCATGGTGCATCTCCCCGGCGGCGGCATGAGCGGCATCCTCTACCTGGTCGCCGACAGCGGCCTGCCGGAGTCGATGACCCGGCCCTGGCTGATCATCCCGGTACGGGGCACGGCGCCGCCCAGCAGGGCCGCCCGCAACGACACCGTCACCTGGCAGCCCGATCTGGCCCCGCCCGACCCGGTGCCCGGCCGGGACCCCGCCGCCCTGTGGCCTTCCCGGCTCCCCGCCGGCATCGGTCACCTGGCCGTCCCCATTCCAGGTGGTGGCCGACGACGCGGCGCGCTCTCCGTCCTCTTCGCCCCGGGCGCCGAGCCCGGCACTGCGGATCGTGCGTTTCTCAACGAGGTGGCGGCCTGGACGTCCGGCAGGCTCAGGTCGTCCGGAATCCTCAACCCGTCCCCCACCCTGCTGGGGGCCCCGGAGAGCGGGCCGGGATCGCGGGAGGCCCCCCGACGTGACAGGGAAGAGGGGCCCTCCATCACGTACACCTGGAACCTGCGCACCGGCGAGCTGACCTCCGACCGGCCCATCGAGGAGGTGCTGACCGGCATCGATCCCGAGGTGATGAGCGGTGGCATCGAGGCGTGGGCAGCGCTGATCCACCCGGACGACCTGCCAGGGGCGGTAGCCGGCTTCGACACGGGCATCCAGCTGCGCGGCGGCTTCCGGGCCGAGTACCGGATCCGGCGCCAGGACGGCACATACGTCTGGATCGAGGCCCGCGCCCGGACCATCACGGACGGGGACGGGACACCGGTGAAGGTGATCGGCACCCTCCGGGACAGCAGCGAAACGCACGCCACCGCCGAGTTGGTGGGGCGGGCCCTGCGACACATGAGCGACGGCTTCGTCTCCCTGGACACGGACTGGCGCATCGGATTTCTGAATCAGGCCGCCGAGCGGCTCTTCGGCGCCGCCGGAGATGTGGCCGGAACCCTGCTCTGGAACGTTCCCGCGGTACGTGCCGTACCGGGGTTGGAGCAACGGTGCCGGGCCATGGCGGCCGAGAGCCGGCCGGCCGAATTCGACGTACCGGGGCCGGACGGGACGTCCTGGTACCACGTGCGGCTGGTGCCGGTGCCGGAAGGCCTCACGCTCTACATCACCGACACCACCGAGCGGCATCTCCGGGAGGCCGAGCGGGCCGCCGCGGAACGGGCCGCCGCGGAACGGGCGGCCCTGGTGCAGCGGATCACACGGGAGCTGGCCGAGGCTGTCACGGCCCAGGATGTGATGGCGGCGGTGGCCGACGGCGTGATGACACCCCTGGGGGCCACCGGGTTCATCATGCTCGGCGTGGTCGGCGACCGGCTGACCGTGGTCGGCTCCCGTGGATATTCGGAACGCTTCACCCGGCTGCTGGACGGCCGGTGGACAGTGCGGGACACCAGCAACCCGGCGGGGGACGCCCTGCGCACCCGCACCCCCCTCTACATATCCTCCCCGGAGGAGTTCCCGAAGCACTACCCGGAGACCGAGATCCTGATCCGGAAGAGCGGCAAACAGGCGTGGGCCTTTCTGCCGCTGGCGGTATCGGGGCGTGGGATCGGTGTGGCGGTGATCAGCTTCGGCCGACCGCAGGTGCTGGGCGATGACGAACGAACGCTGCTGACCGCGCTCAGCGGACTGATCGCGCAGGCCCTGGAGCGGGCCGGGCTCTACGACGAGGCGACGACCCGGGCCCGGACCCTCCAGCGCAGCCTGCTGCCGCAGGCCCTCCCCAAGTTGCCCCAGGTGACGACCGCGGCGCACTACCAGCCGGCCAAGCAGGGAGCCGATGTCGGCGGCGACTGGTACGACGTGATCCCGCTCTCCGCGGCCCGGGTGGCGCTCGTGATCGGCGACGTCATGGGCCACGGCATGGCCGAGGCCGCCACCATGGGCGGGCTCCGCACGGCCGTCCGCACCCTCTCGGAACTGGAACTGCCGCCCGACGAGATCCTCAGCCGCCTCAACGACATCGTCGGCGAGCCGGGCACCGATGCGTTCGCAACCTGCCTGTACAGCATCTACGACCCGGTGACCCGGCGTCTGTCGTACGCCAGCGCCGGTCAGCCGCCCCCGGCGGTGGTCCACCCCGACGGCACCGTCACCTTCCTGTCCATGACCCCGGACCCGCCACTGGGGGTGGCCGCTCCGCCCTTCGAGACCCTTGAGACGCTGCTGCCCGTCGACGGTCTGCTCGCCCTCTACAGCGACGGCCTGGTGGAGAGCAAGGACAGGGACGTCACCACCGGCATGAGCCGCCTCGCCGAGCTCCTCACTCAGTCCGTGAACGCCCTGCCGACTGCACCGGCGGACGCGTCCGACCTGGACGCCCTCTGCGCCACCCTCACCTCCGCTCTCCTCCCCGCCCATGGCGCGCTGACCGACGACGCCGTCCTGCTGCTGGCCCGCACCCACCCGCTGGACGCGGAGAACGTCGCCGAATGGCCGTTGCCGGAGGACCCGGTGGCGGCGGGCCAGGCCCGCGACCTGGTCCGCGCCCAGCTCGCCCACTGGGACATAGTCGATGAGGACCTGATCATGACCACCGAACTCCTGGTCAGCGAGCTGGTCGGGAACGTCATTCGGCATGCTTGCGGCCCCATCCGGCTACGCATGCTCCGCAGCCGCACACTGATCTGCGAGGTCTCCGACGCCAGCCTGACCACGCCGCACATCCGCCACACCTCCGCCACCGACGAGGGCGGCCGCGGCCTGCAGCTCATCTCCGCACTCAGCCAGCGCTGGGGCACCCGCCACACCCGTACCGGGAAGTCCATCTGGACCGAACAGCCCCTCCTCACCGCCTCAGATTGACGCGGACTAGCCCCAATGCCGTTTAGTTAGCGGTGGGGGTGTGGTGTCAAGCGGTGCCGGTGAGGATGTCGATGCTGATCGTGGCCTTGTAGCTGGTGCGGTCGACGATGCCTTTGGCGTTGTATCTCGAGATGGCGCGTTTGACGATGCGTGGTCGGGTGCGGATGCGCCGTTCGGGCATGAGGCCGGCCAGGACCCGACGGCCGATGGTGCCGACGAGGTCGACAGCCGTGTTGATGACGCCCGCGGCCTGTATGAGCAGGTCGCGGGCGGTGTTCAGAGCGATGGAGAAGCCGGCCCGGTCGGGGTCGGCACCTGGGTGGGCGGCGGTGGCATCCGCCATGGCCAGTCGCAGGAGCTGGTAGGTGACCAGCAGTGCGAAGACTTCCTGAGCGACGCCGGCAGGGGTCCGGGAGCGACGGTCAGGGTTGTGACGAGGCGGTAGGCGCCGGTGCGGCGTCCCTGAGAGGTGCTGACGGTGATTTCGCAGTCGATGACACGAACCGCGACAGCCCCCGTCCTGGACAGGCAGGAGCCGTCGGGGAAGCGTTCCAGGACCGGCAGTCTGCGGTTCTCTTTCACACGGACCAGGACGTGAGCGCCCGTCCGCGTGATTGCCTCGGCCAGGGCCTGCACGGCGAAATT
>NZ_JBFAWW010000032.1:0-87755 GCF_040680495.1 Streptomyces sp. NPDC052036
GTTACATTTCGAACCCGGAAGCTAAGCCTTACAGCGCCGATGGTACTGCAGGGGGGACCCTGTGGGAGAGTAGGACGCCGCCGAACAAATTTTGAAAAAGAGCCCCAACTCCGGGATGGATCCCGTGAGTTGGGGCTCTTTCGCGTTCCCGCGGCCCCTTGGCTGAAGGGGAGCGGGAAAATCGGTCCGCATCTGGCGCGTTCGGTCGTTACGGTGGCCGTATGCCTTACGTGATCAGGTCCATACGCCCCGACGAGTGGCCCGCGGTGAAGGAGTTGCGGCTCGCCGCGCTCCAGGATCCCGTCGCTCACCTCGCGTTCCTGGAGACTTTCGAGCAGGCCTCGGCCAGGCCGGACGCCTTCTGGCAGGAGCGGACGGCGAATGGGGCCGAAGGGGCCCTGGAGGCCCAGCAGATCGTCGCGGAGGGCACGGACGGCCGGTGGGCCGGCACCCTGACGGTGCTGGTCGAGGAGGCCGGGACGAAGGACTGGGCGGGGCTTCCGGTCGAGCGGAAGCAGGGGCACGTCGTCGGTGTGTTCATACGCCCCGAGCACCGGGGCAGCGGGCTCAGCGAGGCGCTGTTCGACGCCGGGATGGAGTGGGCGTGGGCGCACGGCGTCGAGCGGGTGCGGCTGATCGTGCACGAGGACAACACCCGGGCCAAGGCGCTGTACCGCAAGGTGGGTTTCGTGCCGAGCGGGGTGACCGTGCCGCTGTCCGAGAACTCGGGGGAGTCCGAGCTGGAGATGGTGTTCGAGCGGGGATAGTGCCGTGGTCATTCCGGTCGCAGCACCAGCGGACAGCGCCACAGCGGACGGCGCTACACCGGGAGTTCGTACCGGGGCCAGCGTGCCCGGGCCTGTTCGCGTGAGCGGAGCAGGGCCAGGGTGGGCAGGCCGCGGTCCGCTCCCGTGGTGAGCAGTTCCGGGAGCTGGGGCAGGGGGGTGACGGCCGCCACGTCGTCCAGGACCAGGGTGAGTGGTGGGTCGAGGCGACCAGAGGATGACCGTTCGGCCATGCGCCGGCCGCGCTCGACCACGCTGGAGGCGAGAGCCGTCAGGAGCGGCATCGCGCCGGGGTGTTGTCTGGGATCCTCGATGGATTCACCGACCACATAAAGCGTGCCCCCTTCGTTGACGAAGGAATCCAAGGCGAGGCTGTCATTTCGGTTGGGTGTGCATGCCTCGCGGATATTGACCGTGAAGAGGGAGGACAGCGCGCGTGCGGTCAACTCCTGGGCCATGTCGCGCCGTTCGGGGTACGAGGTGAGCGCCGCCTCCAGCTCCCCGGCCGCGCCGGAGGACGCCTTGTGGTGGGTGCGCAGGGCTCGTACCGCCTCCTGGACCTGGCTTCCCTGGGCCCAGCGATGGAGGTGCCGGATGGTGCGCCCGTCTATGGCGGCGGCATGCAGATAGCTCCGCAGGAGCGTTTCCGCCACATCGGCGACCGCCTGGTCGATCCGGGCCGTCGGGCGCACTGGGGCGAGGAGCGCGACAGCGCGGGCCGCAGCCGTCGCCTTGTCCTCGCAGCCGGAGAACGGGGACCAGTGCAGCCGGGCCGGGGTGTCGCACAGATGCGAGGGGTCGTAGAGGAGGACGGGGCCGAGCTTGGCGCGGGCGTCCTTCGTCTCGGACCACAGAGCCGGGCTGGAGGTGACGACGAGAGCGGGGCCCTCGGCGTCACGTACGGCCTGGGCGGCCGCGGGGTGACGGACGTCGGGGGTGCCGAGGACCACGGACCGGGGCGTCCAGGGGACGGTGGCGGCAGGTACGGCGGGGGTGCCGGGTCGCTCGGGGCCCGTACCGGTGAGCGGGGCGTGCGGTCCCCCGTCCGCCGTGGCCGGGAGAGGAGCCGTCGGGGGCGGCGGTCCTGCCGGGAGGTGCTCCAGCGGGCGGGACTCCTCCCCGTCGGGGCGCGGGGCGGGAAGCGGAGCCGGGGCGGGTGAGCCGGGTGTCGGTGCGGGCTCGGCGGCCGTGGGAGCGGGCCGTCCGAAGCCCGGCGCCGGGGCCGGGGTGCCGGCGGGCGAGGCGGGCGGGTGGCCCGCCGCGGCCGCCGCCTTTCTTCGGGCCCGTACCGACTTCCACCGCGCCACCGTGCCGATCCCGAACACGGTGAGCACGAACAACACCATCAGTTCGCTTATGAACAGGCCCCAGAAGAGCCCGTACCCGGACAGCTGACCGGCCGATGCGTCCGGCCACGCGCCCTGGATGTCATGGGGCTGGGCGATCAGATGCCGTATGGCCACCGGCGTACGGCTGAACCGGACACCGTCGGGCCAGGTGCCCCGCGAGAACCAGCCCGCGAGGCCCGTGGCCGTCCACACCATCAGCGTCACACCCAGCAGGAAGGCCAGCACACCCACCAACAGGCCGTCGGGGATGCCACCCTGGCCGTCCCGCTGCTCCCGCTGTTCCTTGCCTGGTCTCATCGGGACCCCAGTCTCAAGCGACCGTGGACTCGGACGTGCCGTCCAGGTCGCCCATCCGCTGTTCCACGAACGCCGCCGCCCGCTCCTCCGCCTCCAGCTCCGCGGCGCGCAGCGCGTCGTCCGTGCCCCGGTCGCTCGACGACTCCGTCATCGCGCGGTCGGTGAAGACGATCGGCCGCTCCGACTCTGTGACCAGGTGTTTCACCACCTGCACATTGCCGTTGACATCCCAGACCGCGATACCGGGCGTCAGGGTCGGGATGATCTCCACGGCCCACCTCGGCAGGCCGAGCACCCGGCCGGTGGCCCGTGCCTCGTCCGCCTTCTGGGCATAAATCGTCCTGGTCGACGCCATCTTCAGGATCGCGGCGGCCTCCTTCGCCGCCGCTCCGTCCACGACGTCGCTGAGGTGGTGCACCACCGCCACGAAGGACAGACCGAGCCGTCGGCCGAACTTCAGCAGCCGCTGGAACAGCTGGGCGACGAACGGGCTGTTGATGATGTGCCAGGCCTCCTCGACCAGGAAGATGCGCTTCTTTCGGTCGGGGCGGATCCAGGTGTGCTCCAGCCACACACCGACGATCGCCATCAGGATCGGCATGGCGATCGAGTTGCGGTCGATGTGGGAGAGGTCGAACACGATCAACGGGGCGTCCAGGTCGATGCCGACCGTGGTCGGACCGTCGAACATGCCCCGTAGGTCACCGTCGACCAGGCGGTCCAGGACCAGTGCCACGTCCAGGCCCCAGGCCCGTACGTCGTCCAGGGCGACGTTCATCGCCTCCGCGGAGTCCGGTTCGGGGTGCCGCAGCTGTTCGACGATGTCGGTGAGCACCGGCTGGCGCTCGACGATCGTCTCGTTGACATAGGCGTGCGCGACCTTCAGGGCGAAGCCGGACCGCTCGTCCAGGCCATGTCCCATCGCGACCTCGATGATCGTGCGCAGCAGTGCCAGCTGACCGGTCGTGGTGATCGCCGGATCGAGCGGGTTCAGGCGGATGCCGTGGTCCAGGGCGGCCGTCGGGTCGAGCCGGATGGGGGTGATGCCCAGTTCCTCGGCGATGAGGTTCCACTCGCCGACGCCGTCCTCGCCCTGTGCGTCCAGGACCACGACCTGCCGGTCACGAAAACGCAGCTGGCGCAGGACGTACGTCTTCTCGAGCGCCGACTTGCCGTTGCCGGACTCGCCGAGGACGAGCCAGTGCGGCGCGGGGAGCTGCTGCCCGTACAGCTGGAAGGGGTCGTAGATGTACCCCTTCCCGGAGTAGACCTCACGGCCGATGATCACGCCGGAGTCGCCCAGGCCGGGTGCGGCGGTGGGCAGGTAGACGGCCTGGGCCTGGCCCGTGGACGTGCGGACGGGCAGCCGGGTCGTCTCGACCTTTCCGAAGAGGAAGGACGTGAAGGCGTCGGTCAGGACGGACAGCGGATCCCGCATCAGGTCCTTACCTCCGAATGCCGGTGGCGAAGGGGAGCGTGTTGACGAAGGCCCGGTGGTGCTCGCGATCGCACCACTCCAGCTTCAGATACGACTTGCCGGCCGAGGCGCGGATGGTCCGCTTGTCGCGGGCCAGCGCTTCCGGCGTACGGGCGGAGACGGTGATGTAGCCGACCAGGTTGACGCCCGCGGCACCGCTCGCGAGGTCCTCGCCGCGCTGGTCGAGCCGGGAGTGGGCAGCGATGTCCCGGGGGTCGACGGTGCGGTTCATCTTGGCGGCGCGGCTGGCCTCGGCGTCGTCGTTCGTCTTCTCGGTGAGCATGCGCTCGATGGCGACCTCGGTGGGTTCGAGGTCCATGGTGACGGCGACGGTCCGGATGACGTCCGGGGTGTGGACCAGCAGCGGCGCCAGGAAGTTCACGCCGACCGGGGTCATCGGCCACTCCTTGACCCATGCGGTGGCGTGGCACCAGGGCGCGCGTGTCGAGGACTCCCGGGTCTTCGCCTGGAGGTAGGTGGGCTCCATGGCGTCGAGCTCGGCGGGCCAGGCGTTGCGCTTGGTCATCGCCTGGATGTGGTCGATGGGGTGGTCGGGGTCGTACATGGAGTGGATGAGGGAGGCCAGCCGGCCCTGGCCCAACGGTTGCCGTACGCGGATGTCGGCCTCCTGCAGACGTGAGCAGATGTCGGTCAGCTCACGCGCCATGACCACCGCGAGGCCCGCGTCCCGGTCGACCTTCCTGCCGCCCTGGGGCCGGGCGGCGCGCGCCATGGCCTGCGCCTCGGCGGCAAGTTCACGGGTGTAGTGCATACAGGCGACGAGGTAGGCGCGGTGCTGCTCGCTGCTCGTCGACACCATGGACTGCAACTGGTCGTAGGACTGCCGCAGCCAGGCCGGGGCGCGTTCGTCGCCGCGCTGGGCGACGTCCTTGGCGTGCGCGTCCGGGTCGGCGGGCAGGGTGCGGGCCAGCATCTGGAGGCGGGTGACGAAGCCGTCGCCGTTGGCCACGTGCTTCAGCAGTGTGCCGAAGCGGTCGACGAGGGCTTCCTGGTCCTCGCTGTCGCGCAGGCCGACGCCCGGTCCCTCGATCTCGATGGCGGCGGTGACGGTGCGCCGGTCGGCGTGCAGCAGTACGGCGATCTCGTCCGGCCCGAAGGGGGCGGCGAGCCAGGAGATCCGCCCGATGCCGGGCGGCGGCCCCACCTCGACCTCGCGGCCGTCGTACCCGGTGCCCGCTTCCATCACGGGGCTCCGGTACGTCGTCCCCTGGCGCAGGGTCCGCTTGTAACTGCGGTTGACCTCGAACCACTTGTAGAACGTGCGGTGCTTGTACGGGATGTACACGGCGGCCAGCGCGAGCAGCGGGAAGCCCATCAGGAGCACGAGGCGCAGGGACAGGACCGGGACGAGCAGCCCGCACATCATGCCGAGGAACGCGCCCGCGATGATCAGCACGATCTCGCCGGACTCGCGGTTGCGGCCGATGATCGCGTTCGGCCGGGCGCGGCCGATCAGATAAGTCCGGCGGGGCGTGACCGGATGCGACACATGGGACTGGGTCGTCAACGCCCTTCACCTCCTGTGCGGTTGGTACTGCTGTTGCGGGTGCTGCTGGCGTGCGGGGTGTCGGCCGGGCTGGTGCGCGGCGGGGGCGCGGACGAGGCGACGGGCCCGCCGCCCGGGACGCGGGTGCTGTGCGCGGCCACACCGCCGCTCACGGGGTTGGCGGGGCGGGGCGGCTGGCCGCCGCCGCCCGGGCCGCCGCCGGTGTCGGCGCGGGTGCTGTGGGTCTTGATGCCCTGGGCGACGAGGGTCGCCGGGGAGCTGATGACGGCCGCGGCCTTGCGCTCGGCGCCCTGCATCACGCGGTTGTTGCGGGAGGCGGCGATCTCGTCGCCGAAACCGGGGACGAAGCGGTAGATCATGCCGCTCGCGAAGATGGCGAGCAGGATGATGGCGAGGCCGGAGACGATGGCCGCGAGGGAGCCCGGGCCCTTCTCCGTGGCGAGGGCGCCGGCGAGCCCGAGCACGATGACGATCACCGGCTTGACCAGGATCACCGCGATCATGATGCCCGCCCAGCGGCGGACGTGGCCCCAGAGGTTCTTGTCGACCAGGCCCGAGTAGACGACGACGCCGAGGAGGGCGCCGACGTACAGCAGGACCGCCCTCAGGAACAGTTCCAGATACAGGACGCCCGCGGCGAGGATCGAGACCAGCGACACGATGATCAGCATGATGGGGCCGCCGCCGATGTCCGTTCCCTTGCTGAGCGCGCCGGAGAACGCGCCGAAGAAGGTCTCGGTCTGGTCGCCCGTGGTTTTGGCGAGGACGTCGCTGACGCCGTCGGTCGCCGAGACGACCGTGTAGAGGATCAGCGGGGTGAAGGCGGAGGCCAGCACGGTCAGCCAGAGGAAGCCGACGGCTTCGGACACGGCGGTGGTGAACGGGACACCGCGGACCGCCCGCTTGGCGACGGCCAGGAGCCACAGCAGGAGGGTGAGGATGGCCGATGCCGCGAAGACGATCTCGTACTGGTGCAGGAAGGCCTGGTTGGTGAAGTCGACGCTGGCGGTCTGCTTCACGGCCTCGCTGAGCTTGTCCACGGTCCAGGAGGCGGCCTTGGCGCAGCCCTTGGCGAGGGAGGAGAGGGGGTCGAGGCTGTCGTTGAGGGTGTTGGGGGAGCGGCTGGAGCCGGGGGAGTTGCCTTTTTCGCAGTAGTCCTTGGCGGGGCCGTGGATGAGGTCGCAGGGGTCGCCGCTCTTCGTGGGCGTGGGCGTGGGACTGGGGACGGCGACAGCGCGGGCGGCGAGCAACATGGCTGCGCTCTGAAGGGCCACAACGGCGCCCGACAGCTTGAGCACGTAGCGGTCAGCGCGCATAGGTGAACCCTCCGTACTCCTCAACGGCTTTGGCCATGTCATCGGCACTGGAAGCACGGTCGTCCCCCGGGACGGGCGCGGGGCCGTCCTGTTGAGAGTGCTGCACGATCTTCCAGTCGCCGTTGTTCCACTCGAGCTGCATGGTGATGGTGAACCAGCTGCTGGTGACCGGGTTGGTGGAGTTCTGCCCTGCGAGCCCCAAGAGGCCGTTGCACCAGACGTCCACGGTCGTTCTGTCGGTCGAGAAGCTTGTGACTTTGGTGCCGATGGGGGTGGTGCGCGAGACGAACGTGTAGCCCTGGGGCGCGGCGCCGTCCTCGGTCAGACCGACCTTCTTGTTGAACTCGGGGCTATACGCCTTGTCCAGCGTGCCTTCGAAGCCGGCCACCCGCGAGGGTGTGATGATCGTCCTGAGGATCTCGTCCCGTCTGGCCTTGTTGAACATGTCGGCCGAACCCAACGCCACCGCATAGTTCGCCGCAGCCGACTGTGCTCCCTGTTCGTCGTGGGCGTAGCCCGACGGGATCGTGCCCTCCTTCGTGCGAACCGGGCGGGTGCCCGTCGCTGCCGTGGGGGCCGCGCCCGCCTTGCTGTCGCGGTTGCCGTCCGACGAGGCGGAGTCGCCGCCGCGGTTCGCGAAGGCGATCGCGGCGATCAGCAGCACGACCACCCCGACGACCGTGATCAGACTCCGTGAGGAGGAGCGGCCCCGTCGGGCGCCCCCGTACACGTCACCGGGCCGGTCGGGCAGCCGTGTCCGCGTCTGCCCGACGCCGCCGTACTCCCCGTCGCCCCCGCCGGAGGCACCCTCACCGGGACTCACGTCGCGCCCGCCCCCTCGAACTCGTGACCGTTCCGCGCCC
Organism: Streptomyces sp. NPDC052036; assembly: GCF_040680495.1. Lineage (NCBI taxonomy): Bacteria > Bacillati > Actinomycetota > Actinomycetes > Kitasatosporales > Streptomycetaceae > Streptomyces > Streptomyces sp. NPDC052036. The sequence continues at coordinate 7,616 of NZ_JBFAWW010000032.1, forward strand.
CGTGCGGAAACGCGTAGAAGTACGACGGTAGCCGTGCTGGTTCCCGCGCGGGCGCGGTGTGGTGACTCGACATCAGGGAAACGCAACCTCAGCCGGTGGGCGCGACGGACGGATGGGTCGGAGGAGGGAGCCGGGCGCGCCCGGAGGGGACTGACGGCGCGCCAGGCGGGTCTCGGCGGACCGGGGCGGCCCTAGACGGCCATGCCGTACACGATGGTGAACAGCGTGCCGAGTGAGCCGATGATGAAGACTCCGGTCAGCCCCGCGATGATCAGGCCCTTGCCCTGCTCGGCACTGAACGTGTCGCGCAGGGCGGTCGCGCCGATGCGCTGCTTGGCCGCGCCCCAGATCGCGATCGCCAGACAGAGCAGGATGGCAACGGCCATCACCACTTCGACCATCACGCGAGCCTCGTTGCCCAGGCTGCCGAACGGGCCCCAGTCTGGGGCGATACCGCCGATGATCGTGTTGATGTCGCCTTTTGCGGCCGCGAGATGCATGTAAGTCACCGCCCCTGGTGGGTAGTTCCGTAGCCCCTGCCACGCGCGCAGAGGTCAGGGACATTCTCGCTGACAATGACGCCGTCGCATGTCGACTTGGCGTCATTGATTGGCGGGTTTCGTATGTGTCCCTTGCCTCCGGCCTGTGCGGGCCCCTCATGCGTACGTCGGGCGGCAGGAGAAGGGGAGCATGGTCACTGTGTGTATCACGGCAGGTCACGGCGGGCAATGAGGTGGAAGCGGAACCTGTCGTGCAGTGCTGTCGTCAACCCCCTTCACGCCGCGACGACTCGGGTCGGCCCGTGGGGTGACCCGTTCGGCCGGTCCGCTCGGTACGAGGGTCACCCGTATGAGCGGAAGGCTATATCCGGACGGCGAAGCGGAGCGTGCCGGGTGTTCGCGCCCCCGGTCGACAGAAAGAGGGCCGCGGCATCCAGCCGCGGCCCTCTTTCTGCGGGGCGCAGGGCGGGCGCCCCGCTCACGGCGCAACTCGCCGACGGCTCAGGGGTTCTTCGGGGACGGAGAAAAGGGGGAACCGGGCCGCGGCCGGCTGCCGTGGCCCGGTTCCGGAAGAACGCCGGCGGTCAAGTCCCCACGTGTTTCCCGGCGGCGTCCGTCCTGGTGTGCGGAGGGGGATCAGCCGGTGAAGGCGCCGGTGCCCTCCGGGGTGCCCCAGCCGGTCGGGCCGTCGTAGCCGGACCGCGCGGTGCAGAAGTAGCTCGTCGAGCAGCTGCCGTTGCTGCCGCTGGTCACGTCGTTGAGGGCGGAGGTGCCGGCGGCTTTGTACGGGAACTGCGCCGGGTAGGAGCCGCTGGACGGGGTGCCCGCGAGGGCGTAGACGGCGGCGATGATCGGGGCCGACGCGCTGGTGCCGCCGTAGGTCGCCCAGCCGGTGCCGTCGCCGTAGGTGTCGTAGACCGAGACGCCGGTCGCCGGGTCGGCGACGGCCGCCACGTCGGCGATCATGCGCTTGGTGCAGCCGGTGTCGGTCTGCCAGGTGGGCTTCGCGTCGTAGGCGGAGCAGCCGGAGCCGGTGCCCTCGGTGCTGCTGGTGTGGCACACGCTCTCGGTCCAGCCGCGGCTGTTGGAGGAGGTGGAGAGCTTGGTGCCGCCGACGGCGGTGACGTACCGGGAGGCGGCCGGGTACTCGGCGCCGTACGCCTCGTCGCCCGCGCTCACCGTGATGGCGACTCCGGGGTGCTTGAAGTACGAGGTGTCGTAGCCGGTGTCGGAGGAGGACTCCGAGCCGCCGTAGCTGTTGGAGACGTACTTCGCGCCGAGCTTGACGGCCTCGTTCACCGCGGTGCCGAGGTTCGCCATCGAGGACGACTTGGCCTCGACCAGCGTGATGTTGCAGTTCGGGCAGACGGCGCTGGCCATGTCGAGGTCGAGCGAGATCTCCCCGGCCCAGCCGCTGTCGGCGGTGGGCAGCGAGGTGGTCGAGCCGGTCTGGCTCACCTTCTTGAAGCAGCCGTTGTCGGTGGTGCACTCCGGCAGGCCGTAGTACGAGCGGTACGCGGCGAGGTCCGACTCGGCGTTCGGGTCGTCGTACGCGTCCACGATCGCGATCGTCCGCCCGGAGCCGTTCGAGGAGGCGGCGTCGGTGAGGCCGTAGGCGTCCTGGAGGTCACTGGGGCCGTAACCGGTGGGGGAGTCGGCGGCGGCCCGGGGGGAGAGGGCCTTGGGGGCGATGCCCTCCGCCTTGGCCCGCTGCTGCTGGAAGGCCGTGACGCCGCCCGTGACGCGCAGGGCGTTGCAGGCCATCTCGCCCTTGTTCCTGGGCACGGCACACGAGCGGGTCCACGTCACCTTCGCGGATGGGGACGCGGTGGCGGTCGTCGGAGCGGCGTTCGCGTGTGCCGCGGTGCCGAGGCCGGCGAGCAGAAGGGCGGTGGTGGCCGCGGCGGCCGAGCCTATGCGACGCCATCTGCCGCGTATGGGAGCTGAGTTGGGGGGTGTGCTGCGCAACTGCGTTCTCCTGGGTCAGCGGGACGGGGGCTGTGCGGGTGCGTCGCCGGGCGGGTGCCCGGCGGCGAGACGGCGGTCCGCGACGACCCTGACTTGTTGAGTACGCGACAAACAAGAGAGTTCGGGAATCCTGACTTCCGCCATACCGAACCGAGGCGGCCGCCTTACCGGTCGATGGCCGGATGATGACGTGTGCCTGACAGTCACTTGACGGGGTGCGCAGGGGCTCGCGGGTTCGGATCCGGGTGATCCATGCGCGTCCGCCTGTGCGGTGGACGGCGCTCCCGGCTCGTGTACTTCAGTGGTGACTTCAGTGATGCCTTATATAAGTCACCGCTGATATGGTCGCGTCCATGCACGCATTCGATGTGCTCGGAGACCCCGTGCGCCGCAGGATCCTCGAACTGCTGGCGGACGGGGAGATGGCGTCCGGGGCGGTGTGCGAAGTGATCACCGCGGAGTTCGGGATATCCCAGCCGGCGGTCTCCCAGCATCTGAAGGTGCTGCGGGAGAACGGCTTCGCGACGGTACGTCCGCAGGGAGCGCGCCGGCTGTACGCGGTGAACTCGGAGCCGTTGCGTGACGTGGACGAGTGGATCGGCCGCTTCCGGCGGTTCTGGGCCCCACGGCTGGACGCGCTGGAGACGGAGTTGGCGCGAGGAAGGCGGGCACGCCGCCTGGAAGGAGACAGCGATGCTCGACGGCATTGACGTGACGCACGAGATCAATTCCGTGCAGCGGCAGGTGGGCCGCAAGGTGTTCGGGCCGGGCGAGGCACGGGTGGTGACGATCTCCCGGACCTACGACGCCTCGCTCGAAGACCTGTGGGACGCGTGTACGAACCCCGAGCGCATCCCGCGCTGGTTCCTGCCCGTGTCGGGCGAACTGCGCCTGGGCGGCCGCTTCGAGTTGCAGGGCAACGCGAGCGGCACGATCGAGCGGTGCGACCCGCCGAGGGGTTTCTTCGCGACCTGGGAGTTCGGCGGCGAGGTCAGCTGGATCGAGCTGCGGCTGGCGCCGGTCGCGCAGGAGCGGACGCGCTTCGAACTGGACCACATCGCTCATGTGGACGACGAACGCTGGGCCGAGTTCGGCCCGGGCGCGGTGGGCGTGGGCTGGGACATGGGCCTGCTGGGTCTGTCCCGTCATCTGGCGACCGGAGCCTCCGTGGACCCCGCCGAGAGCATGGCGTGGCTGGCGTCGGAGGAGGGGCGCCGCTATGTGACGCTCAGCAGCGCGGCCTGGGGGGAGGCCAATGCGGCGGCGGGCGAGCCGGAGGAAGCGGCGAGGGCCGCGGCGGAGCGCACGACCGCGGCGTACATCGGCGCGTAGGCCTTCCGCCGGGCGGGGTATCGGTGCTGGGGAGGCATCCGGGTCGCAGCGGAGGCCGTACGTCCGAAGGGGCGAGGCCGCTGTGGGCCGGATGCGCATGCTGACCTGCGGCAACGGAACCTCATAGGTTAATTTCAGGATGCTCACAGGGTTTTTCTCACCTTGGTGGGCCACAGTGGAGGGTGATGAAGCGCATCACACGCCCCCCTGGCAACCGCCGGCACGCGTTCCTCGGTGCTCTCGTGCTCCTGGCCGTCACGACCTCCTCCGTGGCCGCCGCCGACGGCGGTACCGGACCGCTGGGTCTGACCACCGAGGCCGGACCCAATACGGCCGCTTCACGGATCGGTGCGCTCTTCGGTCCCGGCGGCGCTCTGGAGGGCGGGCACTTCTGCACCGCCTCCGTGGTGCGCAGCAAGGCCCACAGCCTGATCGTGACCGCCGCGCACTGTCTGGGCACCGGCACCGTCTGGTTCGCCCCCGGCTACCGGGACGGCAAGGCACCGTACGGGCTCTGGAAGATCACCAAGACCTACGTCGGCGACGGCTGGAGCGGTGACCAGGACGAGGACAGCGATGTCGCCTTCGCCACCGTGGAGACCATCGGCGGTGTCGATGTCGAGGACATCGTCGGGGGCAACCGGTTTGTCACGGGGCGGCAGACCGGGGCCACCGCAGTCACCGTCACGGGATACCCCGACTCCCGCGAGACGCCCATAACCTGCGTCAACAAGCCGACCGTCCACAGCGCCACGCAACAGCGCATCGCGTGCCCCGGCTTCAGCGGCGGCACGAGCGGCAGCCCCTGGGTGAACGGCGACGGAGAGGTCGTCGGCGTGCTCGGCGGCCACGAACAGGGCGGTACCACCCCCGACATCTCCTACAGCGTCGTCCTGAAGGACGAGGCCGCGAACCTGTACCGGACCGCCTCGGGCATGTGACCCCGGCCGCCGGCGCGCCCGCCGGGCGGTCGGGGGTCCGCGCCGAGTGGTCGGCAGGGCGTCCGGGAGGCTTCGTCGGACGGTCGTGGGGACCCGTTGAAGCACCCGTGCACCCATTCGTGCACCCACTCACGCACCCACCCGTGCACCCCCCTTGAACCCCCGCCACCGCCGCCCGTCCCGTGACTGGCCGATCTTGTTCGTCGGCGGTGGCCGGACCAGCACTTTCCCGGTCCCCCGGCGGTCCCCCGCCCCTACACTGACCCTCGGCGGACTCCCGTGCGGCGAGGGGCGGTTGACGGTGCGTAAGGCGTGGATCTGGGCGACCGCTGCCGTCGGCGCCGCGCTGAGCTTCGTGATGCTGCTCGTCGTAGGCGTCTATGTCGTGGCCGGAAACCTGGTGAACGGCCTCGGGAACGGAACCGTCGGGCTCGCCAAGAACGCCGTGCCCGCCGCGTACGCGTCCCTCGTGCAGCAGTGGGGCAACCTGTGCGGCGCGATCAACCCCGCGCTGCTCGCCGCCCAGCTGTACCAGGAGAGCGGCTTCAACCCGAACGCCAAGAGCCCCGCGAAGGCCGAGGGGATCGCCCAGTTCATCCCGGGCACCTGGGCCATCCACGGCATCGACGGCAACGGCGACGGCCGGGCCGACGTCTGGGACCCGCGCGACGCCATCCCGTCGGCCGCGTCGTACGACTGCAAGCTCGCCTCGTATGTGAAGGACGCACCCGGGAGCCTCACGGACAACATGCTCGCCGCCTACAACGCGGGGGCGTACGCGGTCATCAAGTACGGGGGCGTGCCGCCGTACGCGGAGACCCGGAACTATGTGAAGACCATCACGACCCTGGCGAAGAGCTTCGCCGCGCCCGTGCGTCGGGTCGACCCCTCCAAGCAGGCGGCCGGCGCTATCTACTTCGCACAGAAGAAGCTCGGCACCCCGTATCTGTGGGGTGGCAACGGCACCCCCGACCAGGGCGGCCGCTTCGACTGCTCCGGACTGACCAAGGCCGCGTACGAGACCGTGGGTGTCACGCTGCCGCGTGTCGCCAACGACCAGTACAACGCCGGGCCCCACCCCAAGCGGGACGAACTGCTCCCGGGCGACCTGGTGTTCTTCTCCGACGATCTGACCAATTCCCGCGCCATCCGGCACGTCGGTATCTATGTCGGCGGCGGCTACATGATCGACGCGCCCAGGACCGGTGCCGTGATCCGTTTCGACCCGGTCGACACCCCTGATTACTTCGGGGCGACGCGTGTCACCGAGGATGGCGCGAAAGCACTGCCCACGACGGTGTGAACCGGGGTGTGAAGGACATGCGCGCAGATACACGTCGGCTGGAACTTTTTGCCACACACACCTCTCTGAGCTGCGAAGACGAGTCTCTCTTCGATAACGTCTGCGTGATCATTGTGTGGAATGCGGAACGGGGACCGGAGGGCTGTGCGTTCCTTTTGACGTAGAGCGTTGACTACGGCAGGCGACTTGGCGTGGAGCGGATCTACGACCACGGGAGTGGTGGAACGGAGCGCGCACCTGCGCGTCCGTGGAACGGGACAGAGGACGAAGGGGCCGTGCACGATGGCTGGACTCGCCGAATCCGGGTCGAACCCTGACGTCGATCTGCTGTACGACATCAATGGCCTGGCCAAGGACGCGCCGCACTGGTTCGACCGCGCCCTGTCCTTCGTCGGCGAGTACGGGTTGCTGCTCGCCATGGTCCTGCTCATCCTGTGGTGCTGGTGGCATGTGCGCCGACGGGGCGATGCCGATGCCGCCTCCAGTGTCGCCGCGCTGGTCTGGGCCCCGCTGGCCGCCGGTCTCGCGGTGCTCGTGAACGTGCCGATCCGGGGCTTCGTGGAGCGCCCCCGGCCGTTCGCCGACCACCAGGGGCTCGACGTCCTCGCCACCGGCAAGACGGACTACTCCTTCGTCAGCGACCATGCCACGCTCACCATGGCGGCGGCGGTCGGCCTGTTCATCGCCCACCGCAAGTTCGGGCTCGTCGGCCTGGGGCTCGCTCTGCTCGAAGGTTTCTGCCGGGTCTTCATGGGAGTGCACTACCCGACAGACGTCATCGGCGGCTTCGCCCTCGGCACGGCCGTCGCCCTGCTGCTCTCCCCGCTCGCCATGGCGCTGCTCACCCCCCTGACGAAGGCGATCGAGGCCTCGCCCCGCGCCGGACGGCTGATCCGGGCCCGCGGGGCGCGCCCCGCGCAGGCCGTGATTCCCGGGGCGCGCACCGAACAGACGACCGAGGAGCGGGACCTGGCGGCGTGACGAGGGCCGGCCGCGCTGGCTGCCGCACGGCCGGCGCCGGAGCCGCGGTCCGACGCCATGGCCCCCGGCGGCGGCCCGGCAGGGCGGCCCCGCGCGCCGCGTTCCCTGCAGAGACTCGCCGCGTTCCCTACAGAGACTGCGGGAACGTGAAGAAGCCGGTCGGGTCGTACTGGTGCTTCAGCTGGGCGAGCCGGGTGGCCGCGTCCCCGTAGTACGCCTTCCGCCAGTTCGTCAGGGTCGGGTCCGTGTAGTTCTGGTACGCGGCCCCGGACGCGTAGGCGCGCATGGAGGAGTGCGCGGACGTCAGCCAGGACTGGGCCGTCGTGCCGGAGGAGCCCGCGCCCCAGCTCGCGATGTACTGCGCCAGCATGCGCGAGCGGCGGTGCACGAACGCGGTGGCCGTCGGCGAGACCCGGTTGACCGCACCGCCGAGCGCGGTGAACGCGACGCTGCCCGCGCCGCCCCGCGCCTGCGCGACCTGGTTCAGGATGGTCTGGATGCCGGCCGCCGGGATCGAGCGGTCGAAGAAGTCCGAGCGGGCCGCGTAGGTCTCGCGGCCGAGGGCGCCCTGCGGCGAGCGGCCCGGCGTCGAGCCCGGCAGATGGCACTGGGCGGCGGTGGGGAAGGACGAGCAGCCGGCGTACGCCTCCATCGCGCCCTCGTACGTGTGCCGCTTGAGCGTGACGCTACGGGCGGGGGCGCCCACCCTGGCGGCCAGGCGGTCGACCGCGTTCTGCAGTTCCCCGTACGTGCCGAGCGAGAACGCGGCGACGGAGACGGTGGGCGTGCCGCCGTTCTCCAGGTGGCAGGAGGACCAGATCTCGTCGGGCTGGTCGGGGCCCCACTCCTGCCAGGCCTTGAGCACGGCGGCGGCCTTGGTCCAGGGCCAGGTCACATAGGCCGACACGGCCTGCGGCGCCGGGTGCGTCTTGAAGCGCAGTTCGGTGACGACGCCGAAGTTGCCGTTGCCCGCGCCGCGCAGGGCCCAGAAGAGGTCCTTGTTCTCGGTGGCGTTCGCGACCAGCTGCTTGCCGTCGGCGGTGATGAGGGTCGCCTGGGTGAGGCTGTCGCAGGTCAGTCCGTACGCCCGGGAGACCACGCCGTGGCCGCCGCCGAGGGTGAGTCCGGAGACGCCGACGGTGGGGCAGGAGCCGGCGGGGATGGTGACGCCCTTCGCGGTGAGCGCGCGGTAGACGTCTATCAGCTTGGAGCCCGCGCCGACGACCGCTTCGCTGCCGCTCGCCCGGATCTTGTTGAGCTTCGAGACGTCGAGGATCAGCCGGCCGTCGCCGGAGGACCAACCGGCGTAGGAGTGTCCGCCGTTGCGTATCGCGACCTTGACGTGGTGGGCCCGGGCGTACGCCAGCACGGTGCGGATGTCGTCGGCGTGCGCCACATAGGCGACCGCCGAGGGCTTCAGGGAGTCGAAGCGGGTGTTGTAGAGCTGGTGGGCCGCGGGCCAGGTGTGGTCGCCGGGGCGGACCAGGGTGCCCGCCAGGTCCTTGGCCAGAGCCGTCAGGTTGGCGGCGGCAGCACGGGGGGCGGTGGTGGTGGCTGTACGCACCGACGTGCCCTCGGCGTTCGCAGTGCCCGCGGCCGCCGCGGAGCTGCTGGTACCGCCGGTGCACGCGGCGGTCACGGCCGTCGCGAGTGCGGCGGTGCTTCCGCCGATGAACATACGCCGTTGCATGTGGGCCTCCCATGGGTTCCTGTGGAGTGAGATGGTCCGCCCGTGCCACGAGTTCGCAGAAAAGTGCCACAGAATCGCTACAGCGCCAGGCAGTTGCGACTGGATATGACCGTTTTCAGTCGTTCTGCCGGAGATGGTCCGGTCGGCCGTCCCCGCTGCCGGCATGCCCCTCGGCGTCCGTCCGCGCGAGGCTGCGGGCTCTGCGTGCCGGCCCTCGCCAGCCGCAGGTGCACCGGGCCACACAGAACCGGCCCTGCTCCACCGTCGTCGCGCGGTGCGCGTCCGGGCCGGCGGCCATGTCCCCTTGTTCCACTCCGACAAGGTTACCCAAGGCAAGTGTGCTGCGGGCCAAGGCGTATGAGCCCCCGGGGCGCGTGACGGCTCTCCCTACTGGTCGTTAACCGAAACGACAGGAGGTACACCGGGGCGTACCGGCTGGGGGTAGGCGGACGATGGTGATGCGGCAGCACGGTCGGGTCGGTGCGGCGGTCATTGCGACCCTGGGACTGCTGGTCTGCGGCACCTCGGCCACCGGATGCGCGGGCGGCGGGGCCGTCGCCGACGACGCGCCCTCCGGCACGGACGCCGTCCGGGAACTGCGCCGGGCGGCCGGGGCCCTGGTGCGGGCGGGCAGTTCACGGACGCGGACGTCGATGGAGATGGCCACCGGCGGCACCCGGGTCACCATCCACGGCGAGGGCGTCTACGACTACCGCGCCCGGCTCGGCCGGCTGACCGTCCTGCTGCCGAGGGACCCCGCCGGCACCGAGGAGCACCGCCCCATCACCGAACTGCTCTCCCCCGGATCCCTGTTCATGAAGAACCGGGGCGCGGGAGTGCCCGCCGACAAATGGGTACGGGTCGACACGGCCACGCTCTCCGACGGCAACCTCGTCACCGGCGGCGCCACCGATCCCTACGCGGCGGCCCAGTTGCTGCGCGGGGCCCGCAGCGCGCGATACGTCGGACAGGCCGAGGTCGAGGGAGTCCCTGTGCGGCACTACCGGGGAGTCGCCGACATCGCCCTCGCGGCACAGAGCGTTCCGGCCGTGGACCAGGAGCCGTTCCGGGCGGCGGCGAAAGGGTTCGCCACGGCCGAGGTGCCGTTCGACGCCTATCTCGACGACCAGGGGCGCCTGCGGAAGGTGCGCCACCGCTTCAGCTTTGTCAACGGCCGGCAGAGGACGACCGTCGCGGTGGCGTCGACGACGCTGCTCTTCGGCTTCGGGGCCCGGGTCGACGTACGACTGCCGGCGACCAGGGACATCTTCGCCGGGAAGATCGCGGAGCAGTGAGGAGGGCCGGGCGTCGCCGGGGCGGACAGGCCGGAAGTGGCGCGGCTGAGGGGGCCGGAAATGGTCCGTCCGTGCCATGCGCGGCGCGTAGACCGCTCCCTACCCTAGGAAGTCGGTGACGGCAGAAAGAGGTGATGCACGTGGCTCCGCTCGGCGGTACGGCAGTACAGGACCACGTGGCCCTCGCCGAGATCGAGCTGTGCGGCGACCTGATCATCGCCGCCTCGGCCGCACACGAGGACCGGCTCAGTCTGGAGAGCATCGACGAGGTGCTCAGGGTGGCCGAGGAACGGGACGCGACCGGGGGGTGAGCCGTGATCCGCCGCCCGGCGGCGGACGCCCCGCCCGCCTGCGGCGTCAGGTGCGCAGCAGCCGGCCGATCGCCCTCGCGGCCTCCTCCACCTTCGCGTCGATCTCCGAGCCGCCCTTGAGCGCCGCGTCCGCGACGCAGTGGCGCAGATGCTCCTCCAGGAGCTGGAGCGCGAAGGACTGCAGGGCCTTCGTCGAGGCGGAGACCTGCGTGAGTATGTCGATGCAGTACACGTCCTCGTCGACCATGCGCTGCAGGCCGCGGATCTGGCCCTCGATCCGGCGCAGCCGCTTGAGGTGCTCGTCCTTCTGCTTGTGGTAGCCGTGGATGCCGCGGTCGTGGTCGGTCACCACGGCCCCGGTCCCGTCGCCCTCGGAGGGCGACGCCGCGCCGGCCTCGGTGGTCGTCATCGCGTCCTCCTGTCGACAGTTGCCCGGGGAGACGGAACCGGACGGACGGCCCGCTGTGGCGGATCCTGCACTTTCCGGCACGGACATATACCCCTGGCGGGTATATGGTAACGAACTTTGCTGGGTATAGGGCCCTTGGCCAGAGCCTTGGCCGCCCCCGTACCGCCCCCGTGCTGACCACCGTGTCCGATGGGCGACACTGGAGGACGGCCCCTTAGCCGTGGCCGGATGATGTGCCTAGCATCAGCCTGACCGAAACCGAAGCATCCTGAGGACCCCACGTGCGCTTTCGTCTGACCCCCAGGGAGACGAGCTTCTATGACATGTTTGCCGCGTCCGCGGACAACATCGTCACGGGCTCGAAACTCCTGATGGAACTGCTCGGGGCGGACGCCTCCGCCCGGGCCGAGATCGCAGAGCGTATGCGGGCCGCGGAACACGCCGGTGACGACGCCACGCACGCGATCTTCCACCAGCTGAACTCCTCGTTCATCACGCCGTTCGACCGTGAGGACATCTACTCCCTCGCGTCCTCCCTGGACGACATCATGGACTTCATGGAGGAGGCCGTCGACCTGGTCGTCCTCTACAACATCGAGGAGCTGCCGAAGGGCGTCGAACAGCAGATCGAGGTGCTGGCGCGGGCGGCCGAGCTGACGGCCGAGGCGATGCCCCATCTGCGCACGATGGAGAACCTGACCGAGTACTGGATCGAGGTGAACCGTCTGGAGAACCAGGCGGACCAGATCCACCGCAAACTGCTCGCCCATCTGTTCAACGGCAAGTACGACGCGATCGAGGTCCTGAAGCTCAAGCAGATCGTGGACGTGCTGGAGGAAGCGGCGGACGCGTTCGAACACGTGGCCAATACCGTGGAGACCATCGCGGTCAAGGAGTCCTGAGGCGTCCATGGACACCTTTGCTCTGATCCTCACCATCCTGATCGCGCTGTTCTTCGCGTATACCAACGGCTTTCACGACTCGGCGAACGCCATCGCCACCTCGGTGTCGACGCGCGCGCTGACGCCGCGCGCCGCGCTGGCAATGGCGGCGGTGATGAACCTCGCCGGCGCGTTCCTCGGCAACGAGGTGGCGAAGACGGTCAGCGAGGGCCTGATCCAGACGCCCTCCGGCGGCAAGGGGATGGGCATCCTCTTCGCGGCACTGCTCGGCGCGATCGTCTGGAACCTGGTCACGTGGTACTTCGGCCTGCCATCGTCCTCGTCACACGCGCTCTTCGGCGGACTGGTGGGCGCGGCGCTGGCCGGCGGGACGACGGTGTACTGGTCCGGGGTCCTGGACAAGATCGTCACGCCGATGTTCCTGTCCCCTGTGGTGGGCCTGATCGTCGGCTATCTGGTGATGACGGCCATCATGTGGATCTTCCGCCGGGCCAGTCCCCACAAGGCGAAGCGGGGATTCCGCATAGCGCAGACCGTCTCGGCGGCGGGCATGGCGCTCGGCCACGGCCTCCAGGACGCGCAGAAGACCATGGGCGTCGTGACGATGGCGCTGGTCATCGGTGATGTCCAGCACTACGGCGACCCGATCCCGGTATGGGTGAAGCTCGTCTCCGCGGCGATGCTGTCGCTGGGGACGTACGCGGGCGGTTGGCGCATCATGCGCACGCTCGGCCGCAAGATCATCGAACTGGATCCGCCGCAGGGGTTCGCGGCGGAGACCACGGGCGCTTCGATCATGTTCGCGACGGCGTACCTGTTCAAGGCGCCGATCTCCACGACGCACGTCATAACGTCGGCGATCATGGGCGTGGGCGCGACGAAGCGGGTGAACGCCGTGCGCTGGGGCATCGCCAAGAACATCGTCCTGGGCTGGTTCATCACGATGCCCGCGGCGGCGATCGTGGCGGCGTGCGCCTTCTGGCTGGTCAATCTGGCGTTCCTGTAGCCACCCGGCCGGAGGGCCGGAGCAGAAACCTTTCTTCGCACCCCATCTCCCGCCCGGCGGGGCTTCACCGAAGCCGCCGGCCAGGAGATGGGGTGCCTTGCTGTGTGCCCCCTCACGCCTCTGCGCCCCCGGTTCGAGATGCGGGGTCCGGGCGCATGACAAGACTGGAGCTATGACTGCGAAGGCACTCCTCGAAGGCGGGCCGGACGATCTCGCGGGCAAGCTCGTGCCCATTGTCCCGCCCGGAAAAGAGCTGAAGATCCCGCACCTCGGCGGATACGAGCACTACAAGATGACGCCGCGACACGAGAACAGCCAGGAGGGGCAGGTCACCGTCTACCAGTGGTGGGAACGCACGGAAGTCGCCGAATAACGCGAATGGGCCCGCCCCCGGGAGCCAGGGGCGGGCCCTCTTCTACCTCACGGTGGCACCGCCATGCAGCACCGCGAGGGGTCCTCGGACCAGGCTCGGATCAGCCGAAGCGACCCGAGATGTAGTCCTCCGTCGCCTGGACCGACGGGTTGGAGAAGATCCGCTCCGTCTCGTCGATCTCGATCAGTCGGCCGGGCTGGCCCACGGCCGCCAGGTTGAAGAACGCGGTGCGGTCGGAGACACGCGCGGCCTGCTGCATGTTGTGCGTCACGATGACGATCGTGAAGCGCTCCTTCAGCTCACCGATGAGGTCCTCGATCGCGAGGGTGGAGATCGGGTCCAGGGCCGAGCAGGGCTCGTCCATGAGCAGCACCTTCGGCTCGACCGCGATCGCGCGGGCGATGCACAGACGCTGCTGCTGGCCACCGGACAGGCCGGAGCCAGGCTTGTTCAGGCGGTCCTTGACCTCGTTCCAGAGGTTGGCGCCCTTGAGCGACTTCTCCACGACGTCGCTCAGCTCGGACTTCTTGTAGTTGCCGTTCAGCCGCAGGCCCGCCGCCACGTTGTCGAAGATCGACATCGTGGGGAAGGGGTTCGGGCGCTGGAAGACCATGCCCACCTCGCGGCGGACCGAGACGGGGTCGACCCCGGCGCCGTAGAGGTCCTCGTTGTCGAGGAGCACCTTGCCCTCGACGCGTCCGCCCGACGTCACCTCGTGCATGCGGTTGAGCGTGCGCAGGAACGTCGACTTGCCGCAGCCCGAGGGGCCGATGAACGCCGTCACCGAACGCGGCTCGACCGCCATCGAGATGTCCTCGATCGCCTTGTGGGAGCCGTAGTAGGCGGTGAGACCGCTTACGTCGATTCGCTTGGCCATGACTACTTCACTTCCAGTATCAGTCGCTGTGGGCCCCGACCGGCGGAGCCGGAAATCGTCGCCTTTAGCGACCGGTCTTCGGGGCCTTCCAGCGGGCGATGCCGCGGGCCACCAGATTGAGGATCATCACGAAGGCGATGAGGGCGAGTGCCGCCGCCCAGGCCCGGTCGTAGGCCGCGCCGGAACCGGCGCTGTTCGCGTACTGCTGGTAGATGTACAGCGGCAGCGAGGCCTGCGGGTCCTTGAACGGGTCGCTGTTGATGAAGTTGGTGCCCCACACCAGCAGCAGCATCGGCGCCGTTTCGCCGGTGATACGTGCGATGGAGAGCATCACACCCGTCGTGATACCGCCGATCGAGGTCGGCAGCACCACCTTGAGGATGGTGCGCCACTTCGGGACACCCAGCGCGAGGGACGCCTCGCGCAGCTCGTTCGGGACGAGCTTGAGCATCTCCTCCGTGGAGCGGACCACCACGGGCATCATCAGGATCGCCAGGGCCAGCGAACCGGCGAAGCCGGAGTAGCCCATGTCGAGGATGAGGATCCAGAAGCTGAGGACGAACAGACCGGCGACGATCGACGGGATACCCGTCATGACGTCGACGAAGAAGGTGACGGACCGGGCGAGCTTGCCGCGCCCGTACTCGACGAGGTAGACGGCGGTCAGCACACCGACCGGCACGGCGATCACCGTGGCGAGGCCGACCTGCTCCAGGGTGCCGAGGATCGCGTGGTAGATACCACCGCCGGTCTCGGTGTCGGCGACCACGCCCATCGAGTGGGTGAGGAAGTAGACGTCGAAGACCTTCACACCGCGCTTGAGGGTCTCCCAGATGAGGGAGGCCAGCGGGATGACCGCGAGGAGGAAGCAGACCCAGACGAGGCTGGTCGCGATCCGGTCCTTGGCCTGCCGGCGGCCCTCGACGCGCGCCGCGATGGCGTACGTGCCGACGACGAACAGGACCGCGGCCATCAGGGCCCACTGGATGCTGCTGTCGAGGCCTGCGGCCAGGCTGATGCCCAGTCCCACGGCGATCGAGCCCGCGGCGATCGCCCAGGGCGACCACTTCGGCAGGCTGGCACCGCGCAGGGTGCTCACACGCTTGTCGCTGACGGCTGCGGTGCTCATGCGTTGGCCCCCGAGTACTCCTTGCGGCGGGCGATGATCACGCGAGCCGCACCGTTGACCAGCAGGGTGATGACGAAGAGGACCAGGCCGGAGGCGATGAGGGCGTCACGGCCCTGGTCGGTGGCCTCGCCGAACTTGCTGGCGATGTTCTGGGCGAAGGTGCCGCCGCCCGGGTCCAGCAGGCTGGTCTGGATGTCGAAGGTCGGGGAGAGGACGGTGGCGACGGCCATCGTCTCGCCGAGCGCACGGCCGAGGCCGAGCATCGACGCGGAGATCACACCGGAGCGGCCGAACGGCAGCACGGCCATCCGGATGACCTCCCAGCGCGTGGCGCCGAGGGCGAGGGCCGCTTCCTCGTGCATCTGCGGGACCTGCCGGAAGACCTCACGGCTCACGTTGGTGATGATCGGGAGGATCATGATCGCGAGCAGGATGCCGACGGTGAGGAGGGAGCGCGGGGCACCGCCCTGCCAGGAGAAGATGCCGGTCCAGCCGAGGTAGTCGTTCAGCCAGCCGAACAGACCGGCCATGTGCGGTACGAGGACCAGGGCGCCCCACAGGCCGTAGACGATGGACGGCACGGCGGCGAGCAGGTCGATGACGTAGGCGATGAGCCCGGCGAGCTTGCGCGGCGAGTAGTGCGTGAGGAACAGCGCGATACCGACCGCGACCGGGACCGCGATGGCCATGGCGATGATCGAGGAGACGACCGTGCCGAAGGCCAGGACCGCGATGCCGAAGACCGGCGGGGTCAGGTTGGTGTTCCACTCGAACGTGGTCAGGAAGTTGCCGTGGTCGTTGCTGATCGCGACGGTCGCACGGTAGGCGAGGAAGACCGCGATCGCGGCCATGATCACCAGAAGGAAGATGCCCGACCCACGGGAGAGACCGAGGAAGATCCGGTCCCCGGGGCGGGTGGCGCCGCGGCTCGTGCGCTTGTGCGAGGCCGCGGAAGGCTGGGGGGCGGGGGGAGGCGCTTCTGTGTTCTGTGTAGTGATGTCCATCAGGATCTCCGGTCTGCGGAGCCGTGGCGGGTTGGCGGCTCCAGGCGGCGGTGCACCGGACGGTGCGGCCCGCTCCCCCTTCGGGGAGCGGGCCGCACATCGGGTCAGCTCAGGCTCGAGATGGTCTCGCGAACCTTGGAGTTGATCTCGGCGGGGATCGGCGCGTACTTGGCCTCGGCCAGCTGGTTCTGGCCGTCCTCCGACGCGATGTAGTTGAGGAAGGACTTGACGGCCGGCAGGGTGTCGGCCTTGTTGCCCTTGTCGCAGACGATCTCGTAGGTGACGAGGGTCAGCGGGTAGGCGCCGTCCTCGGTCGGCTGGTAGTTCAGCTTGAGGGCCAGGTCCTTGCCGGTGCCGGCGACCTTGGCGCTCGCGATGGCCTTGGTGGCGTTCTCGACGGTGGCCTTGGCCGGGGTGGAGGCGCCGGTCTTGAGGTCGACCGTCTTGATGCCGTCGGCGGCGTAGGACAGCTCGAAGTAGGAGATCGCACCCGAGGTCTGCTTGACCTGCTGGGCCAGACCGGCGGAGCCCTGAGCGGACTGGCCGCCCTTGGCCTGCCAGGCCTTGCCGCCCGAGTAGGGCCAGTCGCTCTTGGCGGTGGCGATCAGGTACTTGGTGAAGTTGTCCGTGGTGCCGGACTCGTCCGAGCGGTGGAAGGCCTGGATCTTGAGGGCCGGCAGCTTGGCGCTCGGGTTCAGCTTCGCGATCGCCTTGTCGTTCCACATCTTGATCTTGCCGTTGAAGATCTGGGCGATGGTGGACGGGTCGAGGACCAGGCTGTCGACGCCCGGCACGTTGAAGCCGACCGCGATCGGGCCGCCGACCATCGGGAGGTCGATGGCCTTGCCGCCACCGGTGCAGACCTTGCTCGACTGGGTGACCTCGTCGGGCTTCAGCGCGGAGTCCGAGCCGGCGAACGCGGTCTGGCCACCGAGGAACGCGGTGACGCCGGCGCCCGAACCGGTCGGGTTGTAGTTGATCTGAACGTCGTGGCAGGACTGCGTGTACTGCTTGACCCACGCGTCGATCGCGTTCTTCTGCGCGGAAGAGCCGGAGGCCTGCAGCTGGCCCTTGGCGTTGTCGCACTTGATGGCGGAGGCGCTGGACGCCGAGGCCGAGCTGCCGCCGCTGTTGTTGCTCTTGCCCGTGTCATCGGAGCCGCACGCCGTCAGGGCCAGGGCGCCGGAGACGGCGACAGCACCGAGCGAAAGGGCGCGAAGCCGGTTCTTGCGCTGAAGCATCACTTTCGGGAGTTCCTTCCAGAAGCCGCCGTCCGCGGCGGCGTGCGAAGTGTGGTAGCCCGTCAGGGCTGCTGTGACGGTGAACGCGACAGCACGCCCCATGCGCGCTTCGCACCGTGTACGGCCGAAATTAGGCAGAACAGGTGAAGCTGCCGATGGTCGAGAGTGAACGGAAGGTGAACCCCTGCGGTCGGTGTGGTTAGGTCACGGAACGCTTACGTCTCGGACACGGGGTCATTCCGGTGGCCGGGCCGCACTGGTGGGTGGTTGGCCTGCGAGTTTCGGCCGGTTGCGGTTGTTTCCGGCCGCCCGCGCGGTACCGCGCTCCGTGCGGGCGCGGGCGTCGAGCGGTTGCCCTTTTTCGGGGTGCATGGCCCTTATGTCAGGTTAAGTACGTTGAGCGAGGCATCGACCAGTTCCCGGTCGCGCGGCTGGGTCAGCCGGGCCCGGGCCGCGGCGGGCGGGAGCCACAGGATGCGGTCGACCTCGCGGTTCGGGGCGAAGGAGCCCGCCGTCGCCTCGGCCGCCCAGTAGTGGACCTGCTTGGGGCGGCCGTTCGCCTCGTAGCGGGCGGTGGGCAGGGGCGCGCCGGGGACGGCGGTGTACCCCGTCTCCTCCGCCACCTCGCGCAGCGCACCCGCGAGCGGGTCCTCATCGCGCTTGAGCTTGCCCTTGGGATGGGACCAGTCGTCGTATCTGGGCCGGTGGACCAGGCAGATCTGCGGTTCGCCGTCTACGGGGGAACGGCGCCACAGGACACAGCCCGCCGCGCGGATGATGTCGTCGTTCATCGGGTGCTCCGGCTCCTCTCTCGTGGCTGCGGCACGCCTGTCGCGGTGTGCCGTGCCGTCGTGCGAGTGCCTGCCGTGCTGTTGTGCCGTGCCGTCGTGCGTGTGCCCGCGGAGTCGGGGGCGGGAGCCGGTGAGTGCGCCCGCCCCGGGGCGCCTACGGGGTACCCACCGCCTGCTTCTGCCATGACTGCTGGAACGCGAAGCGGGCCGCCTCCACCTCATGGCGCTGGTCGGCGTGCAGCACGCCCAGCGCGTACGCCGTGGCCGGGGCGATGCGCGGGGTGCGCGCCGCCGCCGCGGCGGCCGCGGCGGCCTCCGAGGCGTCCCGGTGCCGGTTCAGGGCCTGGCCCGCCGCCAGCAGTCGTACGTCGACGGGCGCGTCCTCCCCGTAGAGCACCTCCCGGGCATAGCGGTGCAGGCGCAGCAGCAGCCGGACCTGGTGCCAGGGGCCGTCCTGGGGGTGCGGGGCCGGGTCGGGGGACAGGCCGTGGATCAGGGCCTCCGCGTTGTACGGGTGGCCCGCGGTGACCAGCGGCAGCGTGGCCACCGCGTCGCACAGACGCTCCTCCGCGGCGGCGGCCAGCGGACGCAGATCGGCGGTGGCCGCCGCGGACGTGAGCGGGACCTCGCTGGCGAGGACGGCGACACTGTCCGCCACCGCGTGGAACCGGCTGGAGCCGAGGGCCTGGAGGGCCGCGGAGTGGGCGCGCGTCCGGGCCAGGGTCAGCTGGCGCTCCAGCAGGGCTCCCGCCTTC
This sequence comes from Streptomyces sp. NPDC052036, assembly GCF_040680495.1. Classification (NCBI taxonomy): domain Bacteria; kingdom Bacillati; phylum Actinomycetota; class Actinomycetes; order Kitasatosporales; family Streptomycetaceae; genus Streptomyces; species Streptomyces sp. NPDC052036. Next base: position 26,424 of record NZ_JBFAWW010000032.1, read on the forward strand.
GCCGCGCCGACGGTCAGATTGCCCCGCTCAGGGACGCCGGGCTGGCTGCGCGGCCCGGTGCCGGACTCCGCCGCGCCCCCCGTCGGCGCGGGGAAGACCGAGGAGCCCGACAGCCGGTGCAGCGCGAGCAGCAGCCGTTCGAGCCGGGCCGCGTACGCGTGCTCGCGGGCGAGAGTGCCCGAGAGCCACGCGAGCTCCGGGCGCATCGCCTCCGACCAGTCGGCGTCCAGGAGAGGACGGAAGGTGTGCAGCGTGCCGCTGATGCGGCGGGCCGAGCGCCGCAGGGCGAGCGCCGCGTCGCCGGAGTCGTCGGGACCCCCCACGTGCGGCTCCTCCCCCACTCTCGACCTCGCTCGGGCCGGGGGACCCCCATGAGCCGAGGGTCCACCCACACCGGTCTCCCGGTGCTGCCGCAGCGAGCGGAGAAACTCCGTGGCCTGGGCCCGCAGGTAGCCCGCGAGGGCGTCCCCGGTGGGCCCGGCCGTGGGGTTGGTGGGGGGGTCAAGGTGTTGCTGTGCCACGCCGGCGCCTCCGGGCGTCTATGAGCATCTCCTGGATGTTCCGCAGGGGCTGGCCGTCCGCGTCGGTCGCGTGCCGGGTCCACTCGCCGTCCGGGCCCAGGTGCCAGGAGGCCGTGGTGTCGGACATGCCGGTCTCGATGAGCCGGTTGAGGGCCGCCCGGTGCGCCGGGTCGGTGACCCTGACAAGTGCTTCGATGCGGCGGTCGAGGTTGCGGTGCATCATGTCGGCACTGCCGATCCACACCTCGGGTTCGCCACCGTTTCCGAACACGAAGACACGCGAGTGTTCGAGGAAGCGGCCGAGGATGGACCGCACCCGTATGTTCTCCGACAGGCCGGTGACGCCGGGGCGCACCGCGCAGATGCCGCGCACCCACACATCGACCGGGACGCCGGCCTGCGACGCGCGGTAGAGCGCGTCGATGATCGCCTCGTCCACCATCGAGTTGACCTTGATGCGCACGCACGCGGGCCGGCCGGCCCGGTGGTGCTGGATCTCCTTGTCGATCCGGGAGACCAGGCCGTCGCGCAGGGACTTGGGGGCGACCAGCAGCCGGCGGTAGGTCTCCCGGCGGGAGTAGCCGGACAGCCTGTTGAACAGGTCGGACAGGTCCGCGCCCACCTGCGGGTCGGCGGTCAGCAGCCCCAGGTCCTCGTACAGGCGTGCGGTCTTCGGGTGGTAGTTGCCCGTGCCGACATGGCTGTAGCGGCGGAGCGTCTCGCCCTCCTGCCGTACGACCAGGGACAGCTTGCAGTGCGTCTTCAGGCCGACGAGCCCCCAGACGACATGGCAGCCCGCCTCCTCCAGCTTGCGGGCCCACTTGATGTTGGCCTGCTCGTCGAAGCGGGCCTTGATCTCGACCAGCACCAGGACCTGCTTGCCGGACTCGGCCGCGTCGATGAGCGCGTCGACGATCGGCGAGGTCTCCGAGGTCCGGTACAGCGTCTGCTTGATGGCGAGCACGTCCGGGTCGGCGGCCGCCTGCTCCAGGAACGCCTGCACCGAGGTGGAGAAGCTGTCGTACGGGTGGTGCAGCAGGACGTCCCGTTCCCGCAGCGCCGCGAAGATGTCGGGCGCGGACGCCGACTCGACCTCCGCGAGGTCACGGTGGGTGCCCGCGACGAACTTCGGGTACTTGAGCTCGGGTCGGTCGAGGGCGGCGATGCCGAAGAGACCGGTGAGGTCCAGGGGACCCGGCAGCGGGTACACCTCGGCCTCGGAGATCTTCAGCTCGCGCACCAGCAGGTCCAGCACATACCGGTCGATGGACTCCTCGACCTCCAGGCGCACCGGCGGTCCGAAGCGGCGCCGCATGAGCTCCTTCTCCAGGGCCTGGAGCAGGTTCTCGGCGTCGTCCTCCTCGACCTCGAGGTCCTCGTTGCGCGTTATCCGGAAGGTGTGGTGCTCCAGCACCTCCATGCCCGGGAACAACTCCTCCAGGTGCGCGGCGATGACGTCCTCGATGGGGACGTAGCGCTGCGGGGAGGCCTCCAGGAAGCGGGAGAGCAGCGGCGGCACCTTGACGCGCGCGAAGTGGCGGTGGCCGGAGACCGGGTTGCGCACGACGACCGCGAGGTTGAGCGAGAGTCCCGAGATGTACGGGAAGGGGTGCGCGGGGTCGACGGCCAGCGGGGTGAGCACCGGGAAGATCTGGTGCCGGAACAGCGTGAACAGGCGCGCCTGCTCCTTGTCCGTCAGATCGTTCCAGCGGACCAGGTGGATGCCCTCCTCCGCGAGCGCGGGGGCGACGTCCTCGTGGAAGCAGGCCGCGTGCCGGGCCATGAGCTCGCGGGAGCGGGCCCAGATCATCTCCAGCACCTCGCGGGGCTGGAGGCCGGACGCCGAGCGGGTGGCGACACCGGTGGCGATACGGCGCTTCAGACCCGCCACCCGGACCATGAAGAACTCGTCCAGGTTGCTGGCGAAGATCGCCAGGAACTTGGCGCGCTCCAGCAGGGGTGTGTTCGGGTCCTCGGCCAGTTCGAGCACGCGCTCGTTGAACTGGAGCCAGCTGCGCTCGCGGTCGAGGAAGCGGCCCTGCGGCAGCTGGGCGCCCTCTCCCTCCTCGTAGGCGTCGAGGTCGGCGTCGATGTCGGGTTCGAGTTCGGAGACCGTCGCGGCCACGGTGTGCGGGCGGTGCGCGGCGATGGAACCCACAGAGGGCTGCTGATTCTGCGTGTTCGCGCGACCCGAGGGTTCCCCCTCGCGGGGGGCGGCGGGGGACGGGTGGGCCGGTGCCTGGGCGTTCTGCTGGCTCATAAACCCATTCTTCCGCGCCGACCGGGTGACAGGCGCGTCGGAGCGGGCGGGCGGCGGTGCGGAGAACGGAACCCCGCGTTCCGCGCCGGCCCCGTGGTGCGGGGGCGGCGAGGGCTCTGGCACGACGGCGTTCATTGGCTGAGCGTCGCAAGTCCGTCTGAATCAATGGTTACGGCGACATGACGTGCGGGATAGCGCGGAGAGGCTCGCGGACGTCTACAGGAGGCGTGGCGGCGTACGAAGGGCTGGACGGGGCGTATACGGCGCCCCGGCCCGGGACGGGTGCGGTGCACGGGGCGGGGGCTGCTTCTGGTCGCGCTGGGGCTGCTGCGGTCGGGCCCGGGTCTCCCGCAAGTTCCGCCGAGGGCTGCCGCGGGCTCGGTGGGGACCGTCGTCACCCGGCCGGGCGGTGGCCCGTCAGCGGGGGGCTGCCCGGTCTGCGTGCCCCGCCGACGGGCGCCGTGCCGCTGCCGGAGCCCCTGCGCGGACACCTGCTGCCGGTGCTCCGGACCCGGCAGCGGCTCACCGGTCTCTCAGGTCTCTCAGGTCTCCGTCCGGTACATCAGATCCGTCTCGTAGGTGCTGAAGCCCAGCCGCTCGTACACCGCGAGCGCCGCCGCGTTGTCCGCATCGACGTAGAGCATGGCGGTCGGCAGGCCCTGGGCGGTGAGGTACCGCAGTCCGATCGTGGTGAGGGAGCGACCGAGGCCGCCGCCCTGGGCGCCGGGCCGGACACCGAGGACGTACACCTCGCCGAGCTGTTCCTCCGCGTGGACCTTGGTCCAGTGGAAGCCGATGAGTTCGGGGCCGTGCGCACCCTCCCGCTCCGCGAGGAAGAAGCCCTGCGGGTCGAACCACGACTCGGCCTTGCGGTCGTCGAGGTCGCGCTGGGTCAGGGAGCCCTGCTCGGGGTGGTGGGCGAAGGCCTCGCCGTTGACGGCGAGCCAGGCCGCGTCGTCCTGGCCGGGCACGAAGGTGCGGACGGTGACACCGTCGGGCAGCTTCGGCTCGGGCAGTTCGAGCTGGTCCAACGGGCGGCGCAGCTGGCGCAGTTCGCGGAAGAGGGTGAGGCCGAGCACCTGGGCGAGGTGGCGGGCGGCGGAGTGACCGCCGTGCGCCCACACCCGCAGCCGCTTGCCGGAGGCGGCCAGAAGGGCGGCGCCCAGCGCCCGGCCGTGCCCGTGGCCGCGGTACGAGGGGTGCACGACCAGTTCGGCGGCCGGGGCCTCCACCGGGTCGGTGTCCTCCAGCTGGGCGTACCCGACGAGCGTCTCGCCGACCTTCAGCAGCAGATGGGAGACGCCCTCACGCTCACCGCCGCGCAGTTGCAGCCGCCCCTGCTCGGACACCGCCTGTTGTCCGTCGACCCGGGCGGCGTCGGCGAGCAGCTCCAGCACGGCCTCGGCCTGTGCGGGGGGGAGCGTGGTGACGGTGTCGATGGAGCGGGTCGGTGCCGGGCGGGCGGTGTCGTCGCTGGTCATGGATACGAGGGTAAGGGGCGGGCCGGGAGGAGGGGAGGGAACCGGGAGGGGTGTGGGAAGGTCCGGCGGTCACTCGTCCGGAGTGGGCGGCGGTGTCGGGGCGCCCGGTAGCCGGAGCGTCGCCACCGTGCCTCCGCCGTCCGCCGGCTGAAGGGCCACCTCGCCGCCCGCCTGCTGGACCGTGCGGGCCACGATCGACAGGCCGAGGCCGGAGCCGGGCAGCGCGCGGGCCGAGGGGGAGCGCCAGAAGCGGTCGAAGACATGCGGGAGTTCCTCGGCCGGGATGCCGGGGCCGTGGTCGCGGACCGTCAGGACGCCGTTGGCGAGGGCGACGTCGATCGTGCCGCCGTCGGGGCTGAACTTCACCGCGTTGTCGAGGATGTTCACGACCGCCCGCTCCAGCGCGGACGGCTCCGCCTGGACGTACCAGGGCTGGAGGGCCGTCGTGATGGTCAGCTCGGGGCCCCGCAGCCGGGCCCGGCGCAGGGCGGCCTCGACGGTGTCCTGCAACTCCACCACCTGGGCCTTGCCGGCGTGCAGACCCTTCTCGGGGCGGGACAGCTCCTGGAGGTCACCGATCAGCGAGGCCAGCTCGGTCATCTGGGCCTTCACCGAGTCGAGGAGCGCCTTGCGGTCCTCCGCGGGGAGCGGGCGGCCCGTCTCCTCGCTGCGGGTGAGCAGTTCGATGTTGGTGCGCAGGGACGTGAGCGGGGTGCGCAGCTCATGGCCGGCGTCCGCGATCAGCTGCTGCTGCAGTTCGCGGGAGCTGGCGAGGGCCGAGGTCATCGAGTTGAAGGAGCGGGACAGCCGGGCGATCTCGTCCATGCTGACCTCGTCCACCGGGATCCGCGTGGTCAGGTCCTCGGTCCGGGCGATGTGTTCGACGGCCTCCGTCAGCTTGTCGACGGGGCGCAGACCCGCACGGGCCACGGCCAGGCCGACGGCACCGGCGCCCACGACGCCGAGGCCGGACACGATGAGGAGGATCACGGCGAGGTCGTCGAGCGTCTTGTCGGTGTCCTTCAGGGGGTACGCCACGATCAGGACATAGCCCGGGTTCAGCTGAGGGCCCGCGGGGCTCTCGCTCAGCAGGGGCGTCGTCAGCACCCGCACCGGCGCGCCCTTGCTGTCGACGCTGTTGTGGAGGATCCCGTGGGTCGGGTTCTGGGCGATCTCGGTGTCGCTGTGGGTGATCTTGACCATGCCGGCCGAGTTCGGGTACACGCAGATCTGGCCGTCGACGCTGACCACCTGCGTGTAGTACGTGCTCATCTCTGGGCCGCGGTCGCCCTGCGGGGAGGGCGTGGTGGTGCAGTCGGCCAGGACGTTCGCCAGACCGCCCGGCCGCACCGGCGCGGTGGAGCTCTTCAGGTCGCTGTCCACCTGCTCGTACAGCTTGCCCTGCACGATGAACCAGCAGCTCACCGACACCGCCGCCACCCCGAACGCCACCGCCGCCGCCACCAGCAGAGCGAGCCGGGAGCGCAGCGGCAGGGAGCGGAAACGCTTGATCACTCGGCGCCGCCCTGCCGCAGGACGTAGCCCACACCGCGCACTGTGTGCACCAGACGGGGTTCGCCGCCCGCCTCGGTCTTGCGGCGCAGGTACATCACATACACGTCGAGGGAGTTCGACGACGGTTCGAAGTCGAAGCCCCAGACCGCCTTGAGGATCTGCTCGCGGGTCAGCACCTGGCGCGGATGTGCCAGGAACATCTCCAGGAGCGTGAACTCGGTACGGGTCAGTTCCACCGGCCGCCCGCCCCGTGAGACCTCGCGCGTCGCCAGGTCCATCCGCAGGTCCGCGAAGGTCAGGGCCTCCTCCTCCAGGGCACCCACCGCGGTGGCCGCGTACGAGCTGCGGCGGAGCAGGGCGCGGATACGGGCGAACAGCTCGTCCAGTTCGAAGGGTTTGACCAGGTAGTCGTCGGCCCCGGCGTCGAGACCGGTGACGCGGTCGCCGACCGTGTCGCGGGCCGTGAGCATCAGGATGGGGGTGGTGGTGCCCGCGCCGCGCATCCGGCGGGCGGCGGTGAGGCCGTCCATCCGCGGCATCTGGATGTCGAGGACGACCAGGTCGGGCTGGTACGCGGTGGACTTCGCCAGGGCGTCCGCGCCGTCCACGGCGACCTCGGTGTCATAGCCCTCGAAGGCGAGGCTGCGCTGGAGTGCTTCGCGGACCGCGGGCTCGTCGTCGACGATCAGAATGCGCTGGGGTTCACGGTCGCCTTCGGCGGGGCTCATGGGTCGGGGGTTCCTCGGGGTGCGGCGGGACGGTGGCTGAACGTCTTCAGCCTCGCACGTTTCGTGCGGAAGAGGCGGAAGGGACCGGAACGGTCACCGGCGCCGGGATCGTCTGCGCGCGGAGGGCGTGCGCCGGCGCCGGGAGCGTACGGGCGGGCGGATCGGGTGGGCGCCGGCGCCGGGGCGCTGAGGCGGGCGGATCTGCGGAGGGGCGGGCGGGGCGAAGGTGCGTGGCGGCTGCGGATCTGCGGGGGCTGTGCGGTGTGCGTGCCGGGGCCGTGTGGCGTGCGGTCAGCACATCGCCGTGGTGAGACGGTTCAGCGGCACCTTGCGGCGGGGGCGCCCGACGTTGGTGCGCCGCAGGCCCATCAGCTGGGGGACCGCCACCTCGGGGGCCCGGCCGACCGGTGCGCGCAGCTCGTACGCCTTCGAGGCGGGGGCCGCGGGGGCCACGACGATGCGGAGTTCGTACGCCTCCGGCGCGGGGGCCGCAGGGGTGTGGAGCTCGTGTGCCACGGCCAGGGCCAGGCAGACCCGGGCGGGGGCGACGGGGGCGGTCGTGGGGTGCAGAACCTGCTTGATCATGTCGTGCTCCTTACCAACCGGCCCTACCGGGCGTCCGTTCAGTTCTGAGAACCGGAGCGGAGAGTCGCCAGGTCGGACTTGACGGTGTTGATCGGGATGGCGAAGCCGAGACCCACGCTGCCGGTGCTCGACGAGGTCGAGTCCGAACTGGCGGAGTACATCGCCGAGTTGATGCCGATGATGTTGCCGTTCATGTCGATGAGGGCGCCGCCGGAGTTGCCCGGGTTGAGGGACGCGTCCGTCTGGATCGCCTTGTACGTGGTGGTGTAGGACCCGGTGTCGCCGTTGAACTGGCGGCCGCCGAACTCGAACGGCCACTGGCCGTTGCTGTTGCCCTGGCCCTGGCCCTGGCTCTCGTCGGTCGAGACGGTGACGTCGCGGTTGAGGGACGAGACGATGCCGCTGGTGACGGTCCCGGTCAGGCCCTCGGGGGAGCCGATCGCCACGACCTGATCGCCGACCTGGATGCCGTCGGAGTTGCCGAGCGTGGCGGCCTTGAGCCCGGAGGCGCCCTCCAGCTGGATGAGCGCGAGGTCCTTCTTGCTGTCGGTGCCGACGACCTGGGCGGTGTAGGACTTGCCGCTGCTCGTGGCGACCTTGATCGAGGACGCGCCGGAGATGACGTGGTTGTTGGTGACGATCTCGCCGTTGCCGGTGATGATCACGCCGGAGCCGGTCGACTGGCCCTGGCCCGAGGTGGCGCTGATCTCCACGATGCTCGGGCTGACCGCGGCGGCGACCCCGGCGACCGTGCCCCTCTTGCTCGACGGCACGACATTGGTGCTGGTCGAGCTGGAGGGGGTGGTGGTCTTGCCGGTCAGTTCCTGGATGCCGTAGGCCGTGCCGCCGCCTATGGCCGCGGCGACGATCGCCACGGCGGCGAGGATCGCGAGCGGCCCCTTGGTCCGCTTCTTCGGCTCGGGTGCTGCGGGGACGGTGCCGAGGTGCGCGGTGGCGTCGCCACCGTCGCCGTCGCCTCCGCCGTATCCCGGGGCGAAGGCCGGCCGGGCCGGCTCGTACGCCGGCGGGGGCGGCCACTCGGGGTTCACGGAGGGAGCGACGTGCTGCTGCCGGGGGTACGCGGACTGGTGTCCGTCACCCTGGGGGTCGTACTCGCTGCTGCGGCGGAAGCTCTCGGTCATGGAATAGAGAGTGTCCCGGGATCATGAGAGCCAGCTGAGTCACCGCTGAGAAGCCCGACAGAACCTCGTATGCCCGATATAAAGGCGCCCCGCGGACGCCCTCGGGAACGGGGCGCAGGAAGGCCGTGACAGTCCCGGGGCCCCTGGTGCCATGGAGATCGGGGAAATCTGAGGTTTCTGTGAGATGAGTGGCAGGGGAGCGGCAGACGAACATTTGTCTGAGGGCTGTGAAGCCCGTGTGACGGAAGGGCGCCCGAGGCTACGATCACGCCCACCGGAGGGGGGCTCCGCGGTTTCGCCCGACTGCTCTGCGCGGCTTTTGCGCGCGCTGCGTCGGGCCGGTGCGTCGTACGCCCTCCTCGGGCCCTTGCCTACGACATATCCCAGGAGCCCTGAGTGATACGTGCCCTGCGCGACCGCTGGAGACGCCCTGCCGTGGCGCTTCCCGTGGCCGCCCTTGCGCTGACCCTGAGCGGTGTCGGCGCCCTGGCGGCCCAGTCGGCGGCCGCCGCCGACGGACTCCCGACGCCCGGAGTCACCCAACAGCGGACCGATGCGCCGAAGCCGGCCGCATCGTCCCAGGAACTGCACGAGCGCCTGATCAACGCCGCCAAGAAGCAGGCGGCCGTGAACAAGGAGCAGGCGCAGACGGCGGCCGTCAAGGCGCCCGCCGCCACGGGCAAGCCGTCCTCGTTCATCATCGGCGGCACGACGACGACGATCGCCTCCGCGCCGTGGATGGTCCAGCTCGGCTACTACGACCCCGCCACCGACGAGGGCTACTTCTGCGGCGGCACCCTGGTCGCCCCGAACAAGGTCCTCACCGCCGCGCACTGCGTCGCGGGCCTGAACTGGGTCGACAACGGTGTCGTGCGGGCCGGTTCGGGGGACCTCGACGGCGGGACCGCGGTGTCCGTCCTGCGTCAGTGGAGCCACCCCCACTTCAACCACGACACGCTCCAGAACGACATCGCCGTCCTCACCCTCGGCGCGCCGCTGGAGCAGCAGTGGATGCGCCTGGCCGCGTCGAACGACAGCGCGCTCTACAAGCCCAGCACCACCGCCAACGCCACCGTCTACGGCTGGGGCCTGACCTCAGGTGCCGACGGTGCCGACCTGTCGGCCACGCTGCGCAAGGTGAGCCTGCCGATGGTCGCCGACACGACCTGCAACAGTGCGATGAAGTCGGTCATCGGCGCGGACTACTTCGCCGAGGGCTCGATGATCTGCGCCGGCACCCCGGCCACCGGCACCGACGAGGGCACCAAGAGCACCTGCAACGGCGACTCCGGCGGCCCGCTCGTGGTCGGCGGCAAGATCGTCGGTGTGGTGTCGTGGGGCGTCGCGGGCTGCACGGCCAAGGGCGCCTACCCGGTCTTCACCAAGGTCTCCTCGTACACCTGGGCCGCCCAGCCCCGTATCGACGACACGGACCTGAACTACGACGGCCGCGCCGACCTGCTGGAGCGCACCCCCTCCGGGGGCCTGTTCGAGCAGGACAGCAAGGGCACCTCGCTCACCCAGCGCGCCTTCGGCAGCAGCGGCTGGCAGACCGCCAGCTGGGCTCTCCAGGCCGACCTGGACCGCGACTACTTCCAGGACCTGATCGTCCGCGAGAAGAGCGACGGCAAGCTGTACCGCAGCTACTACGACCACGCCGCCCAGGAGTTCACCTGGATGCAGATCAGCTCGGTGTGGGGCGGCTACAAGTCCTACGCCGTCCCGGGCGACATGACCGGTGACGGCCGCCCGGACCTGGTCGCGGTGGACTCGGACGGCTCGGTGTACCTGTACCCGGGCAAGGGCAACGGCCAGTTCTACGGCCGGGTCAAGGTCGTCGACCGGGCGTGGAAGGGCGTGCAGATCTTCGGCCGGGGCGACCTGTCCGGCGACGGGAAGGCCGACCTGCTGGTCCGCTCCACCGACGGCACGCTGTGGTTGTACCGGGGCACCCAGCAGGAGCACACCCCGTGGTCGGCCCGGATCAAGGCGCGTACGGGGTGGAACTTCACCTCGAACGTGGCCAACGGCGATGTGACGGGCGACGGCATCGCCGACGTCATCACCCGCGACTCCAGCGGCAAGCTGTGGCTCTACCCCGGCACCAACAAGGCGTCCGCGGACCTGTTCGGCTCCCGGATCAGCCTGGGCACCGGCTTCAACCAGTACAACCTGCTGTTCTGAGCACCAGGCTGATCTGAGCACCAGGCTGATCTGAGCACCACGCGGTTCCGAGCACCCTCGGAACACGGACGCTCGGCACACAGCCCTGGCGACGGCCCGTCGGTCAACCGGCGGGCCGTCGTCGTGTCGGAGCAGCATGGGACAGGACGCGGCCCGGCGGGGACCTGGCGTGGGACAGGACGCGACCCGGCCGGGAGTGGTCCGGGCGCCGGGGAACCCGGGCTACCGGCTCAGCCCTCGCAGCCGCAGGAGCCGCGTACCACCAGGCGTGAGGGGAACTGCTTGACGCGCTCGCGGCGGGAGCCGGCCACGCGGAGGCCGTCGTCGAGGACCAGGTCCACGGCCGCCCGGGCCATCGCCGACCGGTCCGAGGCCACCGTCGTCAGCGGCGGATCCGTCAGTGCCGCCTCCTTGACGTCGTCGAACCCGGCCACGGCCAGTTCGCCCGGCACATCGATACGCAGCTCGCGCGCCGCGCGCAGCACGCCGATCGCCTGGTCGTCGGTGGAGCAGAAGATGGCCGGCGGACGGTTCGGCCCGGCCAGCAGCTCAAGGCCCACCTGGTACGCGTCGTAACGGTTGTACGGCGCCTCGAAAAGCCGGCCCTCCGTCGGCAGCCCGGCCTCCTGCATGGCCCGCCGCCAGCCCTCGACGTGGTCGGAGACCGGGTCGCCGACCGCCGGGGTCTCCGCGGTGCCGCCCATACAGGCGACATACGGGTAGCCGTGCTCCAGCAGATGGCGGACGGCGAGCTGGGCGCCGCCGAGGTCGTCGGTCACGACCGCCACGTCGTCGATCGCCTCGGGCCGCTCGTGCAGCAGCACCACCCGGGCGTCCCAGGCGTCGATCTCGGCGGCGGCGTGGTCGTTGAGCGCGTGGCTGACCAGGATCAGCCCGGAGACGCGCATACCGAGGAAGGCACGCAGATAGTGGACCTCGCGCTCGGCAACGTAGTCGGTGTTGCCGACGAGCACCATCTTTCCGCGCTCGGCGGCGGCCTGCTCGACCGCGTGCGTCATCTCGCCGAAGAAGGGCTGGCGCGCGTCCGGGACGATCATGCCTATCAGGTCCGTGCGCCGCGACGCCATGGCCTGGGCGACCCGGTCCGGCCGGTACCCCAGTTCCTTGATCGCCGCGAGGACACGCTCGCGTGTGGCCGGGGCAACCGGCCGGGGTCCGTTGTTGATGACATAGCTGACGACCGCCGTGGAAGTCCCCGCCAGCCGCGCCACATCATCCCGAGTCACCTTGGCCACGCGCGGAGTCTACGCGGATGGACCGCCCCTGGGCAGGGCTTACGTGGTTCTATGCCTCAGCCGTGACCTCGGCCGCGGACACGGTTGCCGTCACGCCCGCATCCTCCGCCTTTGGCCGGTCCGCCGGGGCCTTCGCCTTCGGTTCCTCGGCCGAGCGGTCCGGCTTCTCCGGGGTGACGAACCGATAGCCGACGTTCCGGACGGTGCCGATCAGCGACTCGTGCTCGGGGCCGAGTTTGGCGCGCAGCCGTCGTACATGGACGTCGACCGTGCGCGTACCGCCGAAGTAGTCGTAGCCCCAGACCTCCTGGAGCAGCTGGGCCCGGGTGAAGACACGGCCCGGGTGCTGCGCCAGGTACTTCAGGAGCTCGAACTCCTTGAAGGTGAGATCGAGGACGCGGCCCTTGAGCTTGGCGCTGTAGGTCGCCTCGTCCACGGACAGGTCACCGTTGCGGATCTCCATCGGGGAGTCGTCGTTGACGATCTGCTGGCGGCCCATGGCCAGCCGCAGTCGCGCCTCGACCTCGGCCGGTCCCGCGGTGTCCAGCAGCACGTCGTCGATGCCCCAGTCGGCGGTGACGGCCGCGAGACCGCCCTCGGTGACGACGAGTACGAGGGGGCAGCCGGGCCCGGTGGAGCGCAGCAGCTGGCACAGGCTGCGCACCTGCGGCAGGTCCCGCCGTCCGTCGACGAGGATCACGTCGGCGCCCGGGGTGTCGACGAGAGCGGGGCCTTCCGCCGGAGCCACTCGCACGTTGTGCAGGAGCAGGCCGAGAGCGGGAAGCACCTCCGTGGACGGCTGGAGTGCGTTGGTCAGAAGAAGCAGAGAACTCATCGTGCGCCTCCCGCCTCAATCGTCGTCGGTTCGTGCACGGTTCGCTCGCCCATAACGTCTGGTTCCTCCTCGGTCCCTTCGAGGACGTTTGCGGCACTGCTTCGTACGGTGGCGAATCCCCGCCACCTGGGACCCGCTATGCGTTCGCCGGCCCGTACACCTGCGGTTTCCCGCTTCGTATACAACGCGTCCGAAAGCACAAAAGGACCCGGGGGCTACGCTGCCCGAGTCCTCTGCCCAGCAGAATAGCCCACATGAGCACTGGTCGGGCAGGTCACATGGCACGATCCACGGTTCGTCCGCACTCTGAGACGGCGCGTCGTGGGCCTTTGCGGACTTTTCTGCGCACGGTCGACGGAGTCGCGATCGACGCCGCATACGAGCCGGGATCCGGCGTACCCGACACCGGGCGTGCACCGACCGGCCCTCTGCGGGATCTTGCGATCGTCGTCGCGCACGGCTTCACCGGCGATCTGGAGCGGCCCCATGTCCGCCGCGTCGCCGATGTCCTCGCCCGGCACGGCGCCGTGGTCACCTTCTCCTTCCGCGGGCACGGCGCGTCGGGGGGACGCTCCACGGTCGGCGACCGCGAGGTGCACGACCTGGCGGCCGCGGTGCGCTGGGCGCGCGAGCTGGGGCACTCCCGGGTGGCCACCGTCGGCTTCTCGATGGGCGGATCGGTGGTGCTGCGGCACGCGGCACTGCACCAGGGGGACGCGGACACGGACGCGGTGGCGGCCGTCAGCGCCCCGGCCCGCTGGTACTACCGGGGTACGGCCCCCATGCGGCGGCTGCACTGGCTGGTGACCCGGCCGGAGGGCCGCCTGGTGGGCCGCTACGGCCTGCGCACCCGTATCCACCACCGCGACTGGGACCCCGTGCCCGTCTCTCCGGTGCAGTCCGTCCCGCTGATCGCGCCGACCCCGCTGCTGATCGTGCACGGCGACCGGGACGGCTATTTTCCCGTCGACCACCCGCGGATGCTGGCGGACGCCGCGCCCGGCCACGCCGAACTGTGGCTGGAGCCCGGGATGGGCCATGCCGAGCACGCCGCCGACGACGCGTTGATGGCGAGGATCGGGGCGTGGGCGGTCTCGCGCGCGGGCTAGCCTGAGGGCGTTCACAACGACGAGCTGAGGAAGCAGATGGCAAAGGGCACGGTGCGTTACTGGGCCGCCGCCAAGGCCGCGGCCGGGACCGCCGAGGAGCCGTACGACGCGACGACGCTCGCGGAGGCGCTCGACGCGGCCCGTCTGCGACACCCCGGGGAACTCGTGCGTGTCCTGCGGCGATGCTCCTACCTCGTCGACGGTGACCCCGTCGGGACACGCGCGCATGAGACGGTACGGCTGGCCGAGGGCGGCACGGTCGAGGTGCTCCCGCCGTTCGCAGGAGGATGAGCGATGAGCAACCCGCCCCACGAGGGGTACGACCAGGGCTACGACGCCTACGGACAGCAGGGCTATCCGCCTCAGGCGCAGCAGCCGGGTCCCCAGCAGCAGGGTTATCCCCAGCAGACACCGCAGCAGGGGTGGTACGACCCGAACGCGGCCGCGTATCCGCAGCAGCAGCCGTACCCACAGCAGCAGCCGTATCCGCAACAGCAACAGCAACAGCAACAGCAACAGCAACAGCCGTATCCGCCGCAACAGCAGTGGCAGGGACAGGCGTACGGGCAGCCGTTGCCGCCGGAGGGCTCGGCGTACGAGCCCCACAGCTACGCGGCACCCCCCACCGGAGGCCTGGCCCATCCGACCCGGGCCGACGGCGCGCACGCCGGCACGGCGACGGCCGCGCCGTCCGCCCCCGTCGACCTCTCCTCCCTCCCCGCCAACCAGCGGGCCCGGCTGGAGGGCCGTTCGCCGATCATCGAGCCCGGACTCCAGCCCGCCGCGCTCACCGCGGGCCTCGCCGTTCTGCTCGCCGGTGCCGCGGCCCTCGGGACGTACGCCCTCGTCGTGCCGCTGGTGGTGCTCCAGGCCGTGACGGCCGCCGGATGGTTCCGGCTGAACGGCATGTGGCCCGCCCGGCAGGGCATCGCACTGGCGTTCCTCGGCGCGGTCACCGCGGACGTCGTGCTGCTCGTGGCCGGCCGGGAACACGCGCCCGCCGCGATCCTGGGCACCCTCGGGGTCTGGGTGCTGCTCTCCCTCGCGCTCCAGCTGCGGTCGCACGCCGATCCGGACACACGGATGTACGGCCTGATGGCTACGGTCGCCTCGGCCGCGCTGTCGATCGTGGCGGCCGGGCATCTCGCGGCCACGCCGGACGCCGTCACGGTGGGCGCCGTCGCGGTCGCCGTGACGGTCCTGGCGCGTGCGCTGCCGCTGCCGACCGCGGCCTCCGTGGTGGTGGCCCTGCTGGCGGCGGCGGGGGCCGGCATCGCGATGGGCGGGGCGACGGGCCTCGGCACCTCCGGTGCCTTCCTCGGTCTCGGCGCGGGCGTCTGCGCCCTGATCGGCCACCGGGCCGCGTCCTACGACTACCCGTCCCGCTTCGTCCACTTCACGGCGGGCGTGGCCCTGCCGCTGACGACGGCGGCGCCGGCCGTCTACCTGCTGGGGCGTGCCTTCGGTTAGTCATGCCCCTGTGCATGTCACACGTGCATGCCCCCGTGCATGTCACAAGTGATCGACAATCCGACGGCCGCCACAGCGCACGGGGTTACAGTCGCGCTCGGCGGCCACCCGGCCGTCGGTGATCTGTCATGCACGACCGCCGAGGTGGGGGAACACCGAGCATGCGCGCACTGCGAATACTGTTGATCGTCGTCGTGATCCTGGGCGGACTCTTCGCGATCGTGGACCGGGTCGCGGTCCACTTCGCCGAGGGGAAGGTGGCCGACAAGCTGCGGACCACCGAGAACCTGGCCGCCACCCCGGACGTGTCGATCAACGGATTCCCCTTCCTCACCCAGGTCGCCGGCGGCGAGCTGGACGACGTCGAGGTCGGCATCAAGGACTACGAGGCGCCCACCGGCAACGACGGGCAGAAGGTCCGTATCGACGACCTTCACGCGGAGATGAAGGGCGTCCGGTTCTCCGGGAACTACAGCTCCGCCACCGCCTCCGACGCCACGGGCACCGCGCTGATCTCCTACGCCGAGCTGCTCAGGACCGCCAAGTCGGAGCCCACCGACGTGGGCCTCGGCGTGACGGCCCGGGTGATCGGGTTGTCGGACGGCGGCAACGGCAAGATCAAGGTGACGCTCACCTTCACGGCCCCCGGCATCAAGACGACGCAGCCCGTCTCCGTGCTCAGCTCGGTCACGGTCCGGGGCAACAACGTCCAGGTGCACGCCGACGGGCTGCCCCAAATCGACGGGGTCTCGCTCGTCGAGAACCGGATCCGGGCCATCACCGACTTCCAGCAGGGCATCGCCCAACTGCCCGGCGGTATCCGCCTCGACACGGTGCGGGCGGCGAAGGACGGCGTGGAGATCACGGCGAAGGGTTCGGACGTCAGGCTGGCGGGGTAGGACGCCCGACGGGCCGCCCCGACGGCCCGCCCCGAAGGGCGACTGTCCGAAGGGCGAGACGTACCCGTCCGCTCCGCAGATGGGCCGACGGCCCGGCGCGTCCGCCGGTCGCCCGGCGGCGGGCCGATCTCGATCCCTTCCCACATCTCGGACGATCGCATCTCAGTATGCGACACGCCGGTGACATGCCCGGCGATACGTCCCTACGATCGACCTCATGCAGCGACAGGCGGATCTCACGAAGCGGCGGGCAGTAGACCTGTGCCGCGTCGCCGCCATGCTCTGTCGCCCTTTCTGAGCGGGAACTCCTTCCCGTACCCCTCGCGTATCGCCGGCCCCGCGCCTGACCCCGGGGCCCCTGTGCGCCGTGTACGCCACAGCCCGATCGCGTACCCGCGCCCACCGCACCCGTATCACCCGCCGCAACTGCCCCGGAGGAGAAAGCGCATGAGCCGCAGCGACGTCCTGGTCGACGCCGACTGGCTGCAGGACCGCCTGGACGACCCGACCCTCGCGATCGTCGAGGTGGACGAGGACACGTCCGCGTACGACAAGAACCACATCAAGAACGCCATCCGGATCGACTGGACGAAGGACCTTCAGGACCCGGTCCGCCGCGACTTCATCGACCAGGCCGGCTTCGAGAAGCTCCTGTCGGAGAAGGGCATCGCCAACGACCAGACGGTGATCCTCTACGGCGGCAACAACAACTGGTTCGCCTCGTACGCCTACTGGTACTTCAAGCTGTACGGCCACGAGAGCGTGAAGCTGCTCGACGGCGGCCGCAAGAAGTGGGAGCTGGACGCCCGCGAGCTGGTCGACGGCACCGACGTGCCCGAGCGCCCGGCCACCCAGTACCAGGCCAAGCCGCAGGACACCTCCATCCGCGCCTTCCGTGACGACGTGGTCGCCGCGATCGGTGCGCAGAACCTGGTCGACGTCCGCTCGCCCGACGAGTTCTCCGGCAAGCTGCTCGCCCCGGCGCACCTGCCGCAGGAGCAGTCGCAGCGTCCGGGCCACGTCCCGAGCGCCCGCAACATCCCGTGGTCGAAGAACGCCAACGACGACGGCACGTTCAAGTCCGACGAGGAGCTCAAGGAGCTCTACGCGGAGGAGAAGGTCGACCTGGCCAAGGACACCATCGCCTACTGCCGCATCGGTGAGCGCTCCGCGCTGACCTGGTTCGTCCTGCACGAGCTGCTCGGCGTCCAGAACGTCAAGAACTACGACGGCTCCTGGACCGAGTACGGCTCCCTCGTCGGTGTCCCGATCGAGCTCGGCGCCGCCAAGTAACCCGGACCCCGGACCTACCCGAAGGAAGAACCATGTGTGGAGCGAAGGCCGGCGGCCCCGACGCCTCGACGATCAAGCCCGGTGAGACCACGATCCAGGGCCAGGTGACCCGCGACGGCGAGCCCGTCGTCGGCTATGTGCGCCTGCTGGACGCGACCGGCGAGTTCACCGCCGAGGTCCCGACCTCGGCGACCGGACAGTTCCGCTTCTACGCTGCCGAGGGCACCTGGACCGTGCGCGCCCTGGTGCCGGGCGGCACCGCGGACCGTACGGTCGTCGCCCAGCAGGGCGGCCTCGCGGAGGTCGCGATCGCCGTCTGACGGCACACTCCACGACGGTCCGAGGGGCCGTGAGTGACGGCTGAAGGGCCGCATCCCCCAGGGGTTGGACGCTGCTGGGCGGGGTGCGGCCCTTCGGCATGCCGGGTTCCGGGCATAGCCTGGAGGTATGTACGCACGCCGGCGTCATCTGTACTTCGCCATGATGGGGACCTGCATCGGGTTGTTCGTCCTGGCGTGGGGCGTCGTGCGGCTCTGGTCCGTCCCCGCGGCGGTGGGGATGTGCCTGGTCGCCATGGTGATCCCGCCGGTGGCCGCGGTGGTGGCGAACCGGCGCGGCCCCGACGACCGCTGGTGGGACGACCCGTCCGGGGACGCGAAGTCCGACGAGTGGTGGGACGAACTGGACGGGAAGAAGCGGCACTAGGGGGTGTCTGACAATTCCCGCCGGGCGCGCGGCGCCTGGCACGGCACCTCGCCGCGTTGTCGGATCACCCGAGTACGTCCAGTACGCGGGCGATCCTCCGCCTTGCGATGCACCGCACCAGGCGCCGCGCGCTGATCCGACGCGAATCGTCACACACCCCCTAGGCCCTGATGTGCCCGCGTGTCAGTACACGAGCGCCTGTGTGTCGTCCGCCAGCGCCTCCTGGACGAACATCTGCGCGCCCGCGATCCGTACGCCCTCGATGACGTCCTTCTCCGTGATCTCACGGCGGGCCGCGCACTGCGTGCACAGGGTGATCCGCCCGGCCGCCAGGACCGATTCGATCAGGTCCGGCAGTGGCGCCGCGTGCGGCAGCTCGAACTCGGCGGCCCGGCCCGGCAGCGCGAACCAGGACGACTCCCCGGTCAGCCAGAGCGAGACGTCCACGCCGCTGGCCACCGCCACGGCCGCCACGGTGAACGCCTGCGAGCAGCGCTCCGGGGCGTCCGCCCCGGCCGTCACCTTGATCACGAGCTTCTTCGCCATGCCCGCAGCCTAGTCCGGCGGGGTCATGCGCGGTGCTCCTGGTTGTGGTGGCGGCGCAGCAGAACGTTGGCGTCCGTCTCCGCGCTGGCGTCGCACTCCGCCCGCGCCGCCTCCCGCAGCCCCTCCAGCCTCGTGCACGTCGCACAGCCGCGGACCGGGAGCGGCGGGCGGCTCGTGTCGCCGGCCGACCGGGTGCGTTCGTTCGCCGCCGTCACCCCCGCGCTGAGCCGTTCCCGGGCCGTCGCCGGGCGGAGCGCGGCGGGGTCGGCCTGCCATTCCCGGCCCCCGCCGACCGGGCGCAGCATCGCGTACGGCCCCGACCGGTCCTGGTACGCGCCGACCTTGCCCGTCGCCGGGTCGTAGAGAAGCGCTCCGCGCTCGGGGGACTCCGCCGTCATGGGTGCCGTTCCTTTCCCGACAACGCCTGCGCGCCGCGTGACAGTTGAACTACGCTGCGTGTTCCGTACCGTATGAGCATGGCCGCTGAGCAGGGCCGGAATGCCGTGGTCGAGACCTCTTTCGCCGCCCCCCGGCGCTCCTTCCACACCTTCCACGGCCGTCTTCCGCAAAGGAGCGCGATGCCGCCGCGAAGGGTGATCACGGGACGCAGCCAGGAACCGAGGAAGCGGTTCGCGGAGGAACTCCGGTTACTGCGCACCGAGCGGGGCGACAGCCTGCGGAAGCTCGGCGAGGTGCTGGGCTGGGACTGGTCCCTGTTCGGAAAGATGGAGAGCGGCCAGACGCTGGGCAGCCCCGAGGTGGTCCAGGCACTGGACCAGCATTACGGGACCCCCGGGCTGCTGCTGGCGCTGTGGGAACTGGCGGTGGGGGACCCGACGCAGTTCAAGGAGCAGTACCGGCGGTACATGATGCTGGAGGCCGAGGCGGTGAGCCTCTGGCAGTTCTCGGTGAGCATCATTCCGGGTCTGCTTCAGACGGAGGGGTACGCGCGTGAGGTCCTCGCGCTGGGTGGCGCCAAGGGTAAAGAGCTGGACCAGCAGGTCGAAGCCCGCACAGGACGACGGAAGCTGCTGGAGGGGGACGAGGCACCCCCGTTCCGCGCTCTCCTCACCGAGACGGTGCTGCGCACCCCGCAGCGCGACGCGGAGGAATGGCGGGAGCAACTGGAGTACCTGCTGGAAGCGACAGGGCGCCCGAACATCACGATCCAGGTCCTGCCGCTGGAGACCGGGTTGCATGGCTTGGTCAGCACTGACGTGATGTTCCTGCGGCTACTGGATGGCAAGACGGTGGCGTACACGGAGAATGCCTACCGTGGTGAACTCGTGGAAGAAAACAGCTCAGTTGAACTGCTGCAACGTGCGTACGATGCGATGCGTGACCTGGCTCTGAACCCGGCCGAGTCGCGGAAGTTCATCCTGCGGATGTTGGAGGAAGTGCCGTGCGAGCCATCGACCTGAGCACCGCGACATGGCGCAAGAGCAGCTACAGCAATCCGGACGGCGGCAACTGCGTAGAGGTCGCCCAGAACCTCCCCTCCGTCGTCCCCGTCCGCGACAGCAAGGACCCCGCCCGCGCCGCCCTCGTCTTCGAGGCCGCCGCCTGGGCCGTGTTCGTCGAGGCGGTCAAGGGAGACGACATCAAGTCGTGATCAAACTCCCGTACAACCACGGGTGTTGACCGAGAGTCTCCTGTGAAGCGCGCATGCGGAATGCGCGCTTCGCCTTTTGTGGGGGATGTCTTGGAAGTACCCGAAGAGGTGCCCGAAGTGGCAGCGGAGCTGCCTGAGCCCGCGCCTCGCGCCCGCCGTCGTGGCCGTACCGCGCTTCTCATCGCCACGGCCGCCGTGCTCGGCGTCGTCGCCGGCACCTGTACCGGCTACCTGATCGAGGCCGACAGGGAACCCACCCGGCTGCCCTCCTTGTCACAGCCCACGCTCCCGCAGGCCAAGGGGCCCGCTCCCGAGCCGCTGCCGGCCGCGCAGGATCGCCAGGTGAGGACCGACGGAGACCTGCGCAAGTTTCTGCTGACGAAGCCGCGTGGCGCCAAGGACGTGGACGTGCTGAAGGGCGACGACGGCTGGTTGGGGCTGACGGCGTACGCCGATGCTTTCACCAAGCCCGGCGCCGCCTTCGGGAACCTGGTCGACGAGGAGTTCCGCCGGGGCGCCGTCACCGGCTGGGAGACCGGCGACGGATCCATCGTGGAGATCCGGCTGCTCCAGTACCGCCAGCAGGAGACCACGGGCGCTGCCAACACAACCAAATCCCAGGAGGACTGGATACAGGGCGAGCACGGCACCAAGAGCTGGCCGATCCCCGGCACCGGGGCGGGCATGGCTTACGTCCTCTCCAAGCCGGACACGGGTCACAGCGTCGAGGCCCTCGCCTGGCGCGGTGACATCGCCGTAGAAGTCTTCATCGACTCGGCCAAGCCGGTTCCCAAGGCGCAGATCATGGATCTCGCCCAGCGACAGTTGGAGCGTCTGTGAGCGAGAGCCAGGCAGATCAGAGCCAGGCAGAAGAAGAGCCGACACCGAAGGACCCCGTACGGCGGGTTCGCCGTGGCCGTGTCGCCGCCGCTGCCGGGGCGGTACTCGTCGTCGGCGCGGTCGTCGCCGGAGTCGGGTACACCGTCGTGACCGTCCGGGACGCCGACCGGGATCCCGGCGCTCCCCTCTGGACGTTCCCGAAGGACAAGGCGGCGCAGGCGAAGCCGGCCGCGCAGGCAGGCCTGGCCGGGATGCTCGTGCCGTACGAGCTCCTCTGGCAGCGCGGCCCGGACCTCGACGAGTTCGGCTCTGACGCCCGGCTCAGCGGGGAGCAGGCCACCGCCTTGCGCAAGGAGGCGTATCACGACCTGCCCCGCACTCAGCGCGAGCGGCTGGACAAGGAGATCGACAAGCAGCGCGTCCAGGGCATGGCCATGCGCAGCTACGTCCAGCCGGCCGGCGTCCAGGCGGTCGGCAACATCTACCAGGCGCACGGGGTCGTCACGGTGAGCATCGTTCTGACGCAGATGGAGAACAAGGCCGCCGTCCGTGACCTCTCGACGTTCCAGAACGAGTTCCTCGCGGCCCTGGACATCTTCCGCAAGGGTCCGGAGATCAAGGGCCACAAGAACGCCAAGTGCTTCCTGCCGCCCAAGGACGAGGACACCAAGGGCGAGGACGGCGACAAGGGCGTCGAGACGATGGCCTGCTCGGCATACGAGGGGAATGTCCTGGTCAGCGTCACCGCGTCGGGTCCGCGTGACCTGAACACCAAGGAGGTCGCCGCCCTGCTGACCAAGCAGCTCGATCGCATCGAAGAGCCGGGGGCGGCCGTATGACGGAGCAGGCGCGACAACTGGAGGGGCAGGCCGGGATGCCGGAGGACGCCGCGCCGGTGGGGCCCTCTTCCGCCGACGGCCCCGAGCCGCCGAGGGAGCGGCGGGTGCTGCGGGCCGTTCTGCGGTGGACCGCCGCCGTGCTCGTCTTCGCGGCGGCCGGCGCGGGGACGGCGTACGGCGTCACGCGCATGGAACGGACCGACCTCCCGGCGCTGGCGACCGAGTCGGACGGGCGGTGGGATTACCCGATGCTCAGCAAGCCGCCGCTGCCTTCTGGCAGCCCCGGGCCGTTCGCCGAGGACAACCCGGCCGGCGCCCACTACGCCGACCTGCGCGCCCTCGTCCTGCCGGCTCCCAAGGGCGCGACCGAGGACAAGGCGCTGAACGGCGAGGAGGGCTGGCTGGCGACAAAGGACTTCCTGGCGGAGTTCGCCATGCAGGAGGACCGGACTGAGCTCGGGCAGAGCCTCACCGATCTCGGCCTGCGGCACATCGCGGCCCGCGGCTGGACCACCCAGGACGGCACACGGACCCGCGTCTACCTGCTGCAATTCGGCACGGCGGAGGTCGCGCACCGGGCGAGCGAGGCGTTCGGCGGGGGGAACTCGCCCGAGCACGAGGTACGTGGCGCCGACGTGTCGCACCTGGACGCGGACTTCCCCTACGCGGCCGAGGTCAAGGACGTCGAGCGCGTCGTCTACGCCGAGGACAAGCCGTACGGCGACGAACAGGTCCGGCACGCGTACCTCCAGGCCGGTGACATCGTGGCGTTGGTCCTCCAGTCCCGTAAGGGCATGGCACCAGCCGTCCCCTTCCAGCAGACGGTGATCCTGCAGAGCCAACTGCTCGGCTGACCGCAGCCGACCCCCGTGAGGACGTACCTCGAAGGGAGGACCGGGCCCCGGCCGCGTAAGCTGGGGGCCGGTCCTGTACGTACGTACCTCACCCCGCTCAGCCGAGGAGCACCCTGTGGAGATCTTCTTCGAAACCCTGCTGGTCCTGGTCTGCGTCGGCGTGCTCGCCTTCGCCGGGCTGGCTGTGAAGAAGCTGTACCAGGGCCAGCGCTGACCCCCACACCCCCGCCGGACACGACCGAAAAGCTGCTCATGATCGAGATCCCGTCCGACCTTCACAAGGACCTTGTCCCGCTCGTCTTCCTGCTCGGCAACTGGGCGGGCGCGGGCGTGCACGACTTCCCCGGCTCCGAGAAGTGCAACTTCGGGCAGGAGGTCTCCTTCACCCATGACGGCCGGGACTTCCTGGAGTACCACTCCCACAGCTGGGTGCTGGACGGCGAGGGGAACAAGGTCCGGCCGCTGGAGTCCGAGTCCGGCTACTGGCGGATCGACCAGGACCGCAAGGTCGAGGTCACGATGGTCCGCGACGACGGGGTCGTCGAGGTCTGGTACGGCGAGCTGGCCGAGAAGAAGCCGCAGGTCGACATCGCCACGGACGCCGTCGCCCGGACGGCGGCCTCGGGTCCCTACACCGGCGGCAAGCGGCTGTACGGGTACGTCAACAGCGACCTGATGTGGGTCGGCGAGAAGCAGACCCCCGAGGTCCCGCTGCGCCCCTACATGTCGGCCCACCTGAAGAAGGTCGTCACCCCGGAGGACGTCGAACGCTGGGCGAAGGCCCTCCCGGACGACCTCCCGGACGACGGCATCGCCTTCTTCAAGTAGGTCGGGTTCACCCGTTCCGGACAGTGGTGCAGGTCGCTCGCAGACCGGCCTCCGCCTTTGCCTCGGCGTGGATCCTTCCGATCTCGGCGATGGCGTCCGCCGGGTCCTCCACGCCCCCGCTGATCACCTCGTCCAGGTGGCGCAGCCGCGCGGCGCGCGAGGGGCGACGCCGGATCGCAACGAACAGGCCCCACGTGTGCACGATGCGGCCGTCCGTCGTGCCTCCTGAGCGATCACGTTCCGGCCGCATGGTGCCCGCCACGCCCTGGCGGCTGGTTCCCCTCGCTCGCGACCCGCGACGCGGGCCCCGGTCCTACACTGGGTGCTGTGGTGAGCACCGACTGGAAGAGCGATCTGCGGCAGCGCGGCTACCGGCTGACCCCGCAGCGGCAACTCGTGCTCGAAGCCGTGGACACCCTGGAGCATGCGACCCCCGACGACATCCTCGTGGAAGTGAGGAAGACGGCGTCGGGGGTCAACATTTCCACCGTGTACCGCACCCTGGAGCTGCTGGAGGAGCTGGGGCTCGTCAGCCACGCCCATCTGGGGCACGGCGCGCCGACGTACCACCTCGCGGACCGGCACCACCACATCCACCTGGTCTGCCGCGACTGTACGAACGTGATCGAAGCCGATCTCGACATCGCCGCCGAGTTCATCGTGAAGCTGCGCGAGACGTTCGGTTTCGACACGGACATGAAGCATTTCGCGATCTTCGGCCGGTGCGAGGACTGTTCAGTGAAGAGTTCAAATACCGCGTCGTAGGCTTGGATCCATGAAGAGTCCCCTGTTGTCCCTGCCCGGTGCGGTCCCCGCCGAAGGCGTGGACGAAGGCGTCGCCGCCCACTACGGCGACCTGTTCCGTGAGCAGCGCTCCCTTGCCGACGGCTCCGGATTCGTGGATCTCTCGCACCGCGGTGTCCTCACCGTCAGCGGCGAGGACCGGCTGAGCTGGCTGCATCTGCTGCTCACCCAGCACGTCAGCGAACTGCCCCCGCACCAGGCCACCGAGGCGCTCGTGCTCTCCGCGCACGGCCATATCGAGCACGCGCTGTACCTGGTCGACGACGGCGAGACGGTCTGGGCCCATGTGGAGCCCGGCACCCAGGACGCGCTGATCGCGTACCTGGAGTCGATGAAGTTCTTCTACCGCGTCGAAGTCGCCGACCGCACGGACGACTTCGCCGTCGTGCACGTGCCCGCCGGCTCCATCGCCGAGGTCCCCGAGGGCGTCCTGGCCCGGGAGACGCCGTACGGCCGCGACCTCTTCCTGCCGCGCGGGGACCTGGAGTCCTACGCCGAGAAGAGCGGCCCCGCGGCCGGCCTGCTGGCGTACGAGGCGCTGCGGGTCGAGCAGCACCGGCCCCGCCTCGGCTTCGAGACCGACCACCGCACCATCCCGCACGAGCTGGGCTGGATCGGTTCGGCCGTGCATCTCCAGAAGGGCTGCTACCGCGGTCAGGAGACGGTCGCGCGCGTCCAGAACCTGGGCAAGCCGCCGCGCCGCCTGGTCTTTCTGCACCTGGACGGCAGCGAGGTGCATCTGCCGCCGCACGGCACCGAGCTGCGGCTCGCGGACGACGGCCCGGACGGCCGCAAGATCGGGTTCGTGACAACGTCGGTACGCCACCACGAACTGGGCCCCGTCGCCCTCGCCCTGGTCAAGCGGAGCATCCCGGTGGACGCCCGCCTGATGGCGGACTCGACGGCGGCGGCGCAGGAAGTCGTCGTGGAGCCGTAGGGCTCAGAGCTTCCGGGGGCCCGTAGGGCTCAGATCTCCAGGAGCACGGTGAACGGGCCGTCGTTCGTCAGCGACACACGCATCTGCGCACCGAACCGGCCCGTCGCCACCGTCGCGCCCAGCGCACGCAGCTGGGCGACCACCTCCTCGACGAGAGGCTCGGCGACATCGCCCGGGGCGGCCGCGTTCCAGGTGGGGCGGCGGCCCTTGCGGGCGTCGCCGTAGAGCGTGAACTGGCTGATCACCAGCAGCGGCGCAGCGATGTCGGAGCAGGACCTCTCGTCGTGCAGCATGCGGATCGACCACAGCTTGCGGGCGAGCTGGGCCGCCTTCTCCTTGGTGTCCTCGTGGGTGACCCCGACGAGGACGCACAGCCCCTCGCCGTCGATCTCGCCGACCGTCTCGTCGTCCACGACGACGCTCGCGCCGTCCACTCTCTGCACCACCGCACGCATGCGGTCCATGATGCCGTGCGGCCCGAACGCCCCGTGCGGGCACCCGGGAGAGCGTTCCGGGACCGGGGAGAGCGGTCCGGGACCGGTCGGTGAAAACCGGACCGGTGATTTCTTATGAGGGCATTCTTATTGCCCCTTAACACCTCCATCCGGGGCAGATCGGTGGCACTCGGTCACGCGACGGTGGCATGGAGTGGCACGATGCGTGTGTCGCGGCCCATCCGTGGGGGGTGCCGCGCCGGTCGAGGGGACGGTAGAGGTACATGAGCACATCGAGTACCGGGCAGCCGCCCGGGATTGTGGCGCCCGCCCTGTCGGGAGTTCTGGGACAGCACCGGCCGCCCGTGCAGCGCACGGACAGCCCCCTGGCCACCGATCCGCCCGGGCACGATCTGTCCGCACTACGGCTGAGCGAGCTGCGCGCGGTGCGCCGGGACGCCCAGCGGGACGAGGCCGACCTCAGTTATGTACGACGGCTGCTCCAGGGTCGTATCGACATCCTGCGGGCGGAGCTGGCCCGGCGCGGCGGCCGGGCCGCCCCCGAGGGCGTCATGGAGCGGCTCGCGGAGATCCTCCGGGACGCGCCCGCCCGCCAGCGCTCCTCCGCCCGCCATGTGACGCTCGGCACACCGCACGGAGAGGAGTACCGGCGGCTGGCGTCCCGGATGCTCGGCGAGGTCGAGCTGTCGGACCTCCAGGCGCGCACGGACGAGGAGTTGGGCGCGGGGATGATCCGGCTCGTGGGGTACGAGCGGCAGGTGTCCCGGCGACGGCAGCACCTCCAGCGCACGGCGGACGATTGCAGTGCGGAAATCGCGCGCAGGTACCGTGAAGGAGAAGCACAAGTAGACGACCTGCTCATGTGACGCGAGGGCCCTGGCGAACCCGGGGCCCCGAGTGTGCACGGAGGCGCTCGCCGGGCCGGAGAACCTCCGGCCGGGCGCCGCCGGGCGGGTCCCGTCCCGAAGGCCACCGCCCATGTCGACATCCGCCCAGCCTGCCACCTCCGCCCAGCCCACCCCGTCCGTCGCGTCCCCCGTGCCCCCGGTGCTCGCCGAGGTGGTGCGCTCCGGGTTCGTCGAGGGGCGGCACCGCGGAAGCCTGGCGCTGCTGGCCGCGGACGGTTCCGTGGAGTTCGCGCTCGGGGACGTGAGGGCACCGGTCTTCCCCCGGTCGTCCAACAAGCCGATGCAGGCGGCCGGGGTGCTGCGCGCGGGCCTGGAGCTGACCGGGGAGCGGCTGGCGATCGCCGCCGCGAGCCACTCGGGCGAGGCGTTCCACCGGGAACTCGTACGGCAGATGCTGTCGGAGCACGACCTGAGCGCCGAGCGGCTCCAGTGCCCGCCCGACCTGCCGCTGGACCCGACGGAGGCGGAGGCGTACCTGGCGTCGGGGGCCGTGCGGGACCCCATCACCATGAACTGCTCCGGCAAGCACACGGCGATGCTGGCGGCGTGCGCGCTGCGGGGCTGGCCGCTGGACTCCTACCTCGACCCCGCGCACCCGTTGCAGCAGCTGATCCACTCGGTGGTGGAGGAGGCGGCCGGTGAGCCGGTGGCGGCGGTCGGTACGGACGGCTGCGGTGCCCCGCTCATGGCGATCAGCCTCGTCGGCCTGGCCCGCGCCTTCCGCTCCTTCGTCCTCGCGGTGCCGGGCACGGCGGAACGCCGGGTGGCGGACGCGATGCGGGCGCACCCGGAGTACGTGGCCGGCACCCGCAGGCCCGACACCTGGTTGATGCGCGAGATACCCGGCGCCCTGTCGAAGATGGGCGCGGAGGCGGTCCAGGCGGTCGCCCTGCCCGACGGCCGGGCCCTCGCCTTCAAGGTGGACGACGGCGGCACCCGGACGCTGGGCCCGATCCTCGCCCGGGCCCTGACCCTGATGGGCGTCGAGGCCCCGGTGGTGACCCGGATCGGCCGGGCACCCCTGCTGGGCGGAGGCCGGGAGGTCGGCGCGATACGCGCGGCTTTCCAGCACCCGTCGCCCGTCGAGGGCCGCTGAACCCTTCCGGTCGCGGCACCGGCCGCCGACGGCATGTCCCCGGCTCGCATATCCGGGCGACAGCCATGCCGCCACCCGCCTAGCGTGTCCGCATGAGCCGCCCCGAGGACATCGACGTACGCGCCATCACCGAGTCCGAGATCAAGGAGTGGAACCGGGCTCTCGTGACCGGCTTCCTCCGCCCGCCGGAGATCTCGGACCACGACGTCGCGGACCTGGCCACGTACCTCATCCCGTCCCGCACCCTCGGCGCCTTCGACCGCGGCGCCGCCCGCTCCCCGGGCGGCGGGACCCCCGTCGTGGCCACCTTCCGTTCCTTCCCCCAGGAGCTGACCGCGGTCGGCGGCACCCCGGTCCCGGCCGACGCGATCACCAACGTCTCCGTCACGGCCACCCACCGTCGCCGTGGCCTGCTGAGCCGCATGATGGCCCTCGACCTCGCGGCCGCGAAGGAGCGCGGTGACGTCGTCGCCACGCTCATCGCCGCCGAGTACCCGATCTACGGCCGCTTCGGCTTCGGCCCGGCCGCCCACACCACCCAGTGGGTCGTCGAGATCTCCCGCACCGGCCTCGACCGCCACCGGCCCGTCCCGGACGACGGCGGCCGGATCGACCTCGTCGACGGCGCCGCGGTGCGGGAGCTGGGCCCCGCGCTGCACGAGCGTCTGCGCGCCGGCCAGGCCGGTGCCGTCAACCGCTCCGAGCGCTGGTGGCAGGTCACCACGGGCGCGATCCGGATGGATGCCCGGCCCTGGACCGAGCCGTTCCACGCGGTGTACCGCGGGCCGTCCGGCGCTGTGGAGGGTCTGGTCACCTATGTGAGCGAGAACCACTGGGGCGACGACAAGAAGCCCGGCGGCGAGGTGACCGTCAAGAGCCTGATCGCCACGGAGCCCGCCGCCGAGCGAGCCCTGTGGCACTACCTCTGCTCGATCGACTGGGCCACGACGGTACGGTCGGGCTACCGCGCCCCGGACGACCTGCTGCCGCATCTCCTGCCCGACCCCCGCGCCGCCCGTCTCGTCATGCACGCGGACTGGCTGTGGGTGCGGATCCTGGACGTCGTGCGGGCGCTGGAGGCGCGGACGTACGCCGCCGCCGGCACGCTCGTCCTGGAGGTCGTGGACAAGGCGGGTCTGGCCGGCGGCCGCTACCGGCTGGAGGCCGGGCCGGACGGCGCGCGGTGCACACCGACCGACCAGGAGCCCCAGCTGACCCTGCCCGCCGCGGAGTTGGCGACCCTGTGGCTGGGGGACGAGTCCGCCGTGCGGCTCGCGGCGCTCGGGCGGCTGCGGGAACAGCAAAAGGGCGCCGCCTCCGTGGCCGACGCCCTGCTGCGTACGTCCAGGCGGCCGTGGTGCCCGGACATGTTCTGAGCCCTTCGGGGCTCGCTCGCGGGTGGTGCTCCTTCCGTGCGGGTGGTGGCTGCCGTGCTGTGCATCCGTAGCTGTAGCTGTTCAGTTGTCGGTGCCTTACGGCTGTTCGGTTGTGGTGGTGCGGGTGGTGCGGGCCGACCGAGCTCCCGGCTCCCCTCCGGAAGGGAGCCCGGACGGCCGGACTGCCGGAGCCTGAACCTCCGGTCAGCCGGGCTGGGCGAGCGGCGTCATGGGGTCACGGTGACCAACCTTTCAAAAATGTGACCATGTCGTTCAATAACGCTCAAGCTTGCTCAACTTCCATCGAAGTTGGCGACCAACTTCAACTGACTTATCTCCACTTGGAGTCGTCTCATAACCACCCCCGTGTGAACTGCCCAAAGATGGCGCGAAGTTGTACCGTTTGGCCGTGGAGGCGGAACACGCTCCCGCCCTTGGGCGGACAGGGTCACAACGGCCACAGAGGTCGCACCACGACGTGGCCGACGAACTGCGCAGCCGGATCGGATCCGGAGTGCTGCGGCCGGGGCAGCGCATGCCCACCCAGGCCAAGCTGGCGGCCGAGTTCGGCGTGGACCGGGGCGCTGTACGACGGGCGCTGCACATCCTGCACTCGGAGCGTCTGCTCACCGATGTCTCCAAAGGGAGCCCGGCGACCGTGGCGCGGCACCCCGGCGAGGCGCCGGCCGGGCCCGGGGCCGTGCCCCAGCCCACGACGGTGGCACTGGGACCGCGGATATCCGCGGCGTTCGCCGCACCCCATGTGGTGGTCGACGCCCTGTGTCTGACCGCTGTCTCGCTGACGCTGGCGCTGGGCGAGCCGTTGCGCGCGATTCACGCGGGACGCACAAAACCGGCCAGGGTCGATGTGCGCGTACTGCTGCCCAGCGGCCGGATCGATCTGGCGTTCCCCACCACGGTGGAGGGCCCGGACGACGGCCGGCTGCACCGGCGCTGGCTGGAACAGCGCAACGCGCAGGGCCATGTCCTGCGGCACAATCTGCTGGCGCTGCGCAGCTCGCACGGCATCGACGTGCATGTCTCCTTCCGCGCGCTGCCCTTCACCCCGCCCGTGAAGCTCTACCTCCTCAACGGGTCGGAGGCGCTGTTCGCCTACTACACGCTGATGCGCCGCGGCGAGGAGATCGACCATGAGCACCTGGACGTGTACGACGCCGAGGGCACCCGGTCGCTGCTGTTCTGCTTCGCGCAGGGGGCGTCCCTGCGGGACACCACGTTCGTAGAGCAGTCGCATCTGTGGTTCGACGCCCTCTGGGAAACCATCAGCACGGACCTGACACTTTCCTAGTGACGTCTGATACGACGCGGACCATGCCGGTGACAGAAGAGACCGAGAGACTGCGTGAACTGATCGAAGGTGCACGCTTCGTGCTGTTCGACTTCGACGGGCCGATCTGCCGTCTGTTCGCACGCCACCCGGCGGCGGAGGTCGCACGGGCGATGACGCAGTGGCTGCACGAGCAGGGGCTGCGCCTGCTGCCGGACGGGGAGGAGGGCGCGCAGCCCGACCCCCAGGCGGTGCTGCGCACGGTCCATCGGCGGCACCCGGGCAGCGATCTCGTGGCCGAGCTGGAGGAGGTGCTCACCCAGCACGAGCTGAGGGCCGTCCCCGGCGCCATGCCCACCCCGTACGCCGATCCGCTCATCCGCACCTGGACCGCGCGCGGCACACGGCTCGCGGTCACCACCGACAACTCGGCGCGCACGGCCTCGGCGTATCTGGCGGGCCGGGGACTCGCCGGCTGCTTCGCCCCGCACATCTACGGCCGTACGCACGAACTCCACCGGATGAAGCCGGACCCGTACTCCCTGAACCGGGCCCTGCGGGCGATGGGGGCGGCCTCCGGGAGCACCGTGATGATCGGTGACGCCCCGTCCGACCTGCACGCGGCCCGGCGGGCCGGGGTGCCGTTCCTCGGCTACGCGCGCAACGAGGAGAAGGGGGCCCGCCTGCGCGAGGCGGGCGCCGAGGTGATCGTGCGTTCGCTGGAGGCGGTGCTGTGGATCCTGCGGAGGTGAGCCCGGGCCCTGCACGGGGGCCCGGGTGCCGCACAGGACCGGCCGGGTGAACAGCAGGGCCAGGACGAGCGCGGCACAGCTTCGCCAACTCCGTCAATGTGGTTGCCAACTCTTCAGCCAATTAGCGTCGGTTGGTCGTGACCGACAAGCAGGTATTAAACAACTCCCCGTAGATGGGTGTGGGTTGTAACGTTTGGTCGTGACCCAGGAGAACGTCGCAGTGAACGGCAGCAGAAGGTCCTCGCCCCAGGAGATCGCCGACGCGCTGCGGGCCCGTATCCGCAGCGGCGACCTGAGGGCCGGTGACCGGCTGCCCACGCAGGCCGAACTGGCCGAGCAGTTCGGGGTGGAGCGGGGCAGGATCCGGCAGGCCCTGCGCGCCCTTCACGAGGACGGTCTGCTCAGCGACGTCAGCAAGGGCAGCCCGCCCCGGGTCGCCGAACCCCCGCCGGTCAGGGACGAGCCGCAGCCGACGATGGTGGGGCTGGCGCCGCGGCTCACGGAGGCGTTCGCGGCCCCGCACGTCCGTATCGACGCGGCCTGTCTGACCGCCGAGACGCTGATGCTGGCCCTCGGCGAGCCGGTGCGGCAGATCCACGAAGGCCGTATCCGCCCCCGGTCGATCGATGTGCGAATCCTCCTGCCCTCCCGGGAGATCAACCTCGCGTTCCCGATCTCCGTCAGCAGCGCCGGTGACGAGGACCCGGTCCACCGGCGCTGGCTCGAACAGCGCAACGCCCAGGGGCACGTCCTGCGCCACAACCTCCAGGCCCTGCGCGCGTCGCACAACATCGACGTCCGGGTGACCTTCCGCGCGCTGCCTTTCACCCCGCCGGTGAAGCTCTATCTCCTCAACGGGGCGGAGGCCCTGATCGCGTACTACATGCTCACCAAGCGGGAGGAGGAGGTGGAGAGCCGGACCCTGGAAATGTACGACACCCTGGGCGCCACGTCGCTCCTGTTCTCCTTCGAGCGCAGGACGGGCACACGCGACGCCGTGTTCGTGGAGCAGTCGCAGAAGTGGTTCGACGCCCTCTGGGAAACGATCACCACGGACCTGACACTCTCCTAGTGACCTTTGATACGACACTGACGGATCAAAACGCGGAAGAAAACGGGCAGTTGCGGGATCTGATCGGTCCTGTGCGCTTCGTCCTCTTCGATTTCGACGGTCCGATCTGCCGCCTGTTCGCGGGACACTCGGCCGAGGGCGTGGCGAAGGATCTCGTCGAGTGGCTGGAGGGGCAGGGGCTGCGTGACCTGCTGACGGAGCAGGAACGCGTCCACCCGGACCCCATGGCCGTCCTCCACGCGGTGAACCGCCGGCGCCCGCGCAGCGATCTGGTGACCGAGTTGGAGGAGCGGCTCACCCAGCAGGAGCTCAAGGCGGTGGTCACCGCCTGGCCCACCGCCTACGCGGATCCGCTGATCCGGACCTGGGCCGCCCGTGGCGCGAAGCTCGCCGTCGCGACGAACAACTCGCCGCGGACCGCCGTCAGCTATCTCGACGACCGCGACCTGACCGGTTGTTTCGCCCCTCATGTCTATGGCCGCACCCATGATCTGCACCGGCTGAAGCCGGACCCGCACTGCCTCAACCGTGCCCTCAGCGCGATGGGCGCGCCCCTGTCCGCCGCCCTGATGATCGGCGACACCCCTTCCGACCTCCAGGCGGCCCGGCAGGCCGGGGTGCCGTTCCTCGGCTGCGCGGGCAGCGGCCCCCAGGAGAAGGCGCTGCGGGCGGCGGGAGCCGAGTGCGTGGTGGTCTCGCTGGAACCGGTGCTGCGGATCCTGAGCGGTCGGGCCTGACGCGCCCCGGATCCCGGCCGGGGCCCCTGCCCTCGGCCCTGCGGAACGTCCGGAACGTCCGTGCGGAGGGGCTCGTTCCGTCCGTCGACACGGAGATCCGCCCTGTGTCCCCGGCGTCGGCGGCGTGCCCCTTCCGGGTGCCGCGAGCGCCGGTATGCGCAGGGAATGCCGAGTCCGTCCTGCGGCATGGGGCCCGATGCCCTAGGGTGTGCCCACTTCGTTCGCGGCGCATGAACATCGAGAGCGGCGCACATTCATGCAGGAGTCACCGTTGGGCCGTCCGCCAGTGCCTGACCACCGCGCTCTTCAGCGGCCGGCGGACGACGCGTTCGGGAGGTTTCTGCGCCACGCCCGGGCGCTGGGCTCCTTCGACCGCGGCCATCACCACCTGAACTACAGGGTGAGGCCGCTGACCGAGCGGGACTCCGCCCTGGTGGCGGTCGACGGCGGGACGGCGGTCACGGTGCGGCAGCGGATCCCGTCCGCGCTGCCCGTGGTCATCAGGACCTGGCAGGACGAGCCGGAGATCCTCGACCGGATCCGGGGCGTCCTGCCGCACGTCCCGCGCTGTCTCGCCAGGTACCAGGACATCGCCGTCCTCAGCCATGTCGAGGGCGTCCCGCTGTCGAGCGTCTGCCCGGACAGCACCCCGCTGGACTCCGGCGTCATCAGGGCCCTGGCCGGCCTGCTCGCGGACATGAGCCAGGTACGACGACGGCATCTGCCGCCGCTGCCCGTGTCCTGGCCGCGGGCCGGCCGGGACGGCAGGGCCTTTCTGCGTGCCCTCGCCCTCGCGGCGGAGGAGCAGATCAGAGCGCGCAACCGGGCCCGGTTCGACGGCCTGTTCGCGATGCTGGGCATTCCCGAGGACGCCATGGTCCGCTTCGCGGAGCGGGTGCCCGCGCTCATCAGCCGCCCCTTCAGCCTCCTGCACACCGATCTGCACCGGGACAACGTCATCGTGTCCTTCCACGGTGATCCGCCGCTGGTCTGCGTCGACTGGGAGCTGGCGACATACGGCGACCCCCTGCACGACCTCGCCACCCATCTGGTGCGCATGAAGTACCCGCGCCACCAGTGGGACGAGGTCGTCGAGGCCTGGCGCACCGCCATGGGGGAGCGGCGCAGCAAGGCCGTCCACGGCCTCGACCGGGACCTGAAGCACTATCTGGCCTTCGAGCACGCCCAGTCCGTCTATCCGGATGTGATGCGCGCCGCCGAGTCGCTCGGCGACTCCTTCGAGCAGCGGGACCTGGACGCCGCCACCCAGGCGGTGCACCGTGCGCTGCTGGCGGCGCAGGAGCCGCTGCGTCTGAAGCACGTGCCGGACGAGCGGGCGATCGAACGCGTCCTCTTCAGATGGAACGAGTCCCACGGGGTCCGGGCCGGCCGGGAGCGCACCATGTCCCAGATCGTCTGGGAGCGCGACCGACGGGTTCCCATCCGTCCGGACTTCCCCCACCGGGCGGTCAGCCGTGCGCTGTTCGAGGAGGGGGCCGCGTCGGCGGACCACGTGTTCAAGGGCACGGCTCACCTCAACACGGCGGTGCGGGTGGCGGGGGTCGCCTTCCCGGTCATGGTCCGCCGGAAGACCGGGTCGTCGAGCCCGCTCGAACGGCGCTTCCTCAACGAGCACGTGGTGCTGGGCGCGATCGAACAGACCGGGGTCCGGGTGCGCGCGCCGCGGGTCCTGGCGCTGGGCACCAGCGGACTGCGCGAGCAGTTCACCATCCACACCTACGAGGGACCGGCCGACGGCATCCGGCCGCCCGCCCACCCCGAGTACGGACTGCTGCCGCACGAGGCGGACGACCTCGTCGACCAGCTCGCCGAACTGACGTACGTCCCCTGTGACCGGGTCGACCCCGTATGCAGAGACGTGGACTTCTACTCCTGGCTGCGCGCCGAGCTGGTCCGCATGGTCGGCGAACTGCCCAAGGACACCGGGGACCTGGCCCGGGAACTGGGACTCCCGGACAGTGTCCGGCTGGACGAGATCCTCACCCGCCACATCCTCGCCCCGCGGCGGTCGGTGCTCCTGCACGGCGACCTCAACCCATGGAACCTCGTACGCCGCGAGGACGGCGGCCTCACCCTCATCGACTGGGAGATGGCCATGATCGGGGACCCGCTGTACGACCTGGTCCGCCATATGCATCTGACGCCCACCCGCCCGGACATCCGCCGACGGCTGCTGGACCGCTGGTCGCAGCGTCTGCCGGACGACTGCACCAAGGGCTGGCAGGAGGACTGGCGGGTGTACCGGTGGATCGAGATCATCCGCTCCGCGTACGTGGACCTCGACCGGCTGGTGACGGGCGACAGCCTGGAGGCCCCGAACGTACGCCGGGCGGTGGACGCCTACGCGATGACGCTGGTGGAGGCCACGGCCGCACTGGGCCTGCCGGACCGGTCCACGGCCAACCCGTACCTGGTCCGCGCCCTGCCGCACGGCGGCCGGCGGGCCGGGGTGGTCACGGCGGACACCTGACGGGTCCCGGCCGTCCACCGGCCTGGTGGCCGCGACGGCCTGCGGATCCGCCGACGACCCAACGACCGCGTCCAGCGGTGCGCGCCTGCTCGTGCCCCCTCAACAGCGTGCCCTGCGGGTGGTGTTCGGGCGTCGGCTCGAGAGGGCGGATCGTTTCGGCGGTGGCCGTCCGCGACACGGCGCACTTTTGCAAGCGGTGTGCTTGCAATTGTTAGCGCGGGTGGGGCACAGTGGAGGCATGGCATCGCTCAACGTCGGCAACCTCGGTGAGTATCTGCGCGAACAGCGGCGCAATGCGCAGCTGTCGCTCAGGCAGCTCGCCGAAGCCGCCGGGGTGTCCAATCCGTATCTGAGTCAGATCGAGCGCGGGCTGCGCAAGCCGAGCGCGGAGGTGCTGCAGCAGGTCGCCAAGGCGCTGCGGATCTCCGCCGAGACGCTGTACGTGCGGGCCGGCATCCTCGACGCCGAGCGGGACCGGGAGGAGTGCCGACAGGAAGGCGCGACGCGCGCCGTCATCCTCGCCGATCCCACGCTCACCGAGCGGCAGAAGCAGGTGCTGCTCCAGATCTACGAGTCCTTCCGCAAGGAAAACGGAGTCGAGATCGCCCGGACGGGCACGGCGGACGAGGAAGGCCGGGCAGCCCCGAAGGCTCCGGAGGCGGACGACGCCCAGGACACCGACACCCCCGGCCCCCGCACGGCCGACGACAGCGATGCCGGCCCGCGGCGCACCAGCCGTCGACCGGGCCGGCCGGCATGACCGGACCGGCCGGGACGACCTGAACGCGACCGGCGGACCGCCCCAAACCCTCAGTCGAAAGCCGAACCGGGAGGACCGTTCCCATGGCCATCACCGACGACCTGCGCAAGACCCTCAGCGACCCGACCCCGCTCTACTTCGCCGCCGGCACCGCCGACCTGGCCATCCAGCAGGCCAGGAAGGTCCCCGGCCTGGTCGAGCAGCTGCGCTCCGAGGCCCCGGCCCGGATCGACGCGGTGCGCAACACCGACCCGAAGGCGGTCCAGGAGCGGGCCGCGGCCCGCGCCAAGGAGGCCAGTGCCCGGGTGAAGGTGACGCAGGAGACCATCCAGTCGCGGGTCGGCGAGTTCCTGAACTCGCTCGACTCGGACCTCAAGAAGTTCGGGACCACCCTCGACGCCGACCTGAAGAAGCTCGGCGAGACCGCCCAGGACATCGCCCTGCGCGGCGTCGGCGTCGCCGCCGAGTACGCGGTCAAGGCGCGTGAGACCTACGAGAAGGTCGCCGAGCACGGCGAGCAGGCCGTGAAGAGCTGGCGCGGCGAGGCCGCCGAGGAGATCGAGGACCTCGCCGTCGCCGTCGAGGGCAAGCCGGAGCCCGTCGAGGTCAAGGACGAGCAGAAGCCGGCCGAGGCCAAGGCCGAGCCCGTCGACGACAAGAAGACCGCGCCGAAGAAGTCGGCGCCGGTCCGCAAGCCGGTGGCGAAGAAGACCACCCCGCCGGCCAAGTAGGCGCCGTACGACCGGCCCCGCGTAGGCCGGGAGACCGATGGCGGGCCGGGCACTTCACCGGTGCCCGGCCCGTTGTACGGATACACGACGGCCGGAGGCGGGTACGGTGGCCGTACAGAGGACTCGACCCGGGTGGTGGGCATTGTGCTGATGACGGCATTCGGCGGCTTCTTGTCGCTGCTCTATCTCGCCATGCTGGTGCTCGCCGTAGTGGCACTGGCGATGGCCGCGCTGTACCGCGACGACGCCTATCGCGCCGCGGACAAGCAGAACAAGGGCTTCTGGCTGATCATCCTCGGTATCGCGGTCGCCGTGAACCTGCTGGTGCCGATGCTCTTCCTCCAGCTTGCCGGCCTGGTCGCCACGATCGTGTTCTTCGTGGACGTCCGGCCCGCGCTCAGGCAGGTCTCGGGCGGCGGCTGGGGCCGTCGCCGCCGCGGAAGCAGCAGCGACGGCCCCTACGGCCCGTACAACGGCGGACGGTAGCCAGGCCCGCCCGTGCCCGGGGTCACGGCACGCGGTCGAGCAGGACGACCGCCAGGTCGTCCGTCAGCTCTCCGCCGTTGAGGTCGCGGACCTCGCTGACCGTCGCGCGCAGCAGCGCCTCGCCGGCCAGGCCCTCGGCCAGCCGGCGACGGACCAGTTCCACCATGCCGTCCTGGCCGAGGCGCTCTCGGCCCTCGCCGACATGCCCCTCGATGAGTCCGTCCGTGTAGAGCATCAGGCTCCAGGCGGGGCCCAGCTCGACCTGTGTTCGCGGCCAGCGGGCACGCGGCAGCAGACCGAGCGCGGGGCCGTTGTTGTCGTACGGCAGCAGCTCGGCCGTGGGCGTCCCGCCGAGGGAGCGGTCCAGGCCCGGCCGGGCGATCAGCGGGGCCGGGTGGCCGGCCAGGCACAGCCCGGCGCGGCGGCCGTCCGGCGCGATGTCCACCGTGCACAGCGTCGCGAAGATCTCCTCGTTCTGCCGCTCGTGCTCCAGGACCTGCTGAAGCGTGGACAGCAACTCGTCGCCGCACAGACCGGCCAGCGTCAGCGCGCGCCAGGCGATGCGCAGCTCCACCCCGAGCGCGGCCTCGTCCGGGCCGTGCCCGCAGACGTCGCCGATCATCGCGTGCACCGTGCCGTCCGGCGTACGCACCGTGTCGTAGAAGTCACCGCCGAGCAGCGCGCGCGAGCGGCCGGGGCGGTAGCGGGCGGCGAAGTGCAGCGAGGAGCCGTCCAGCAGCGGGGTGGGCAGCAGACCGCGCTCCAGACGGGCGTTCTCCTGCGCCCGCAGCTTGGACTCCGTCAGCCGTCGCTCGGCCGTGTCGGACCGCTTGCGTTCGACCGCGTAGCGGATCGCGCGGCTCAGCAGACGTCCGTCGAGCTCGTCGCGGAACAGATAGTCCTGGGCGCCGACGCGCACGGCCTCGGTGCCGCGCTCGGCGTCGCCGGACGCGGTCAGCGCCAGCACGGCATGGCGGGGCGCGAGCCGGAGGACGTGCCGCAGCACGGCCAGCTCGTCGTCCTCCCGGGCGGCCCGGCCGGGAGCGGGCAGCGCGAGGTCCAGCAGGATGCAGTGGACGTCGTCGGTGAGCAGCCGCTCGGCCTCGGTGAGGTTGCGGGCGGTGCGCAGCCGGATGGGGCGGCCCGTCGAGTCGAGCATCTCGGGCACGATCGGCGCGCCGGTCGGATCGTCCTCGATCACCAGCAGGGTGAGTGTGTCGGCCGGGGCCTTGGTACGGGTGGCCGGCCCCGGTGCGGCCTGGGTCCCCGGCGGGGACACGGCTTGAGCCTGACCACACTCCACGGCCGGGATCGCTCTCTGCCGCGGTACGGGTGCGGGCATCGTTTTGGTTCCTTCCCTCCCCCCGAGGGCACGGGCGGGACGAGGGACCTCGACCCACCGACGGGGACCTTAGCGGTAGCCGTGGCCGCAGTGGAATGCCCGACGGCGTGGTGTCGGGCATCGGGCCGCCGTCATATGCCGCATCCCCTACCGCAGTTGGACAGGGGTGACATCGCGGGGGATGACGAAAGTCACGTCGGGTGCGGGATCGGGGCGAGCGGTGGCGTGCGCCGGGTCACGTGGGGCCCGTCACGTCGGACGGGCCGGCCCTCACTCGGCGTCCGGGCGCACCACTCCCAGGATCGGCATCGAGCCCGCGCCCGCGATCGTCACCGTGCGTCCCGGGCGCGGTGCGTGGATGATCGCGCCGTCGCCGACGTACATCGCCACATGGCTGGCGTCATGGAAGTAGATGATCAGGTCGCCGGGGCGCATGTCCTTGATCTCGACGTGTCTGAGCTGCTTCCACTGTTCCTGCGAGGTGCGCGGGATGGCGGTGCCCGCCGCCGCCCAGGCCTGGGACGTCAGCCCCGAGCAGTCGTACGACTTCGGACCCTCGGCACCCCATACATACGGTTTGCCGATCTGGTCGCTCGCGAACTGCACGGCCTTGCGCCCCTCCGTGGAGGCCTTGGTACTGATGTCCTTGAGTATCCCGGTGTCGAGCCAGGCGGTCTGTGCCCGGCTCGCGGCCTGCTCTTCCAGCTTCCGCAGCCGCTCCTGCTCCTGCTTCTTCAGCTTGGACTGGAGTTTCTCGGCGGCGGCGATCTCCTCCTCGATCTTCTTCTTGGCCTCGGCCTTGGCCTTGCGGTGGGCGTCGAGTTGCTTCCACTGGTCGGCGGCGTCGCGCGCGTACTGCTTCAAGTCCTCCTGGGTGCGCGTCATCTCCGCGAGCAGTCCCTCGGTCGCGTGCTCGCCCTGGCGGATCGTGCCCGCGTCGTCGAGGAACTTCTGCGGGTCGTGGCTCAGCCAGAGCCGGACCTGGGGCGGCAGCCCGCCGCCGCGGTACTGGGCACGGGCCGCGGCACCCGCGCGGTCCTTCAACTCGGTCAGCCTCTCCCGGCCCTTGACGATCTCTCGGGCCAGATCGACGATCCGCGCCGACTGCCGCTCGGTCTGCTCCTCGGCCGCGTTGTACGCGTCCGTGGCGACCGCGGCGTCGTGGTACAGCGTGTCCAGCTTTCTGCGGACCGCTTCGAGCTCCTTGTCGGCCGCCGGGGCCGACCCGCCGGTTGTCGGAGCCGATCCGCCGGGCGGAGTGGGTGTCGGGGCCGGCCGGCCCGGGCTCGCATACGCGGCGCCCGGCGCGCCCAGCACGGTGACCGTGCAGACCAGAGCGATGGCCGCCATGGTCAGGGTCCGCTTCCCGGATCCCATACTTCGCCCCCAAATCTGGTTTACCGTCAGTAACTTGCGACGTCTGGGGATCGTGCCATGTCGGCGGACAAAGCGACAGAGGCGGGACTTAACCGCACAAAAAACTCCCTCGCCTGCCGCACCTGGTACGACGATCTCCCTACCCCGCGGCCGCTCTCGTACGGCCGTCCTTCCTGCCGCCCTCGTGCGGCGGTCCCCGCACCCTCCGTCACCCGCGCACGGTGATCTCCCTGCCCCCTCGGCCACCCTCGTACGGCGAATCCGCCGCGGATGTGACGAAGCACGCGGGAAGATCGTTCCCCGCAGGTCAGGAAGGGGTTGGTAGGGGGTCGGGAGGGGATTCAGGCGCGAGGTGCCAGGGCTTCCCAGGCGACCGTGACCTCGCCCTGGCGCCAGCGCGCCGGGCCGTCGGCCACCGGCCAGTCCGCCGTCAGCCGGCGGACCGTGCGTATCCAGCGTTGGCGCGCACCGTAGGACGCGAAGGGCGCGGCGGCGGCCCAGGCGTGGTCGAAGTCGCGCAGGAAGGCGTGCACGGGCTCGCCCGGGACATTGCGGTGGATCAGCGCCTTCGGCAGCCGCTCGGCCAGGTCGGACGGGCGGTCCAGGGAGCCGAGGCGGGTGGCGAAGGTGACCGTGCGCGGCCCCTCGGGGCCGAGGGCCACCCACACATGGCGGCGGCCGATCTCGTCGCAGGTGCCCTCGACGAGCAGCCCGCCGCGGGAGCCGTTCGCCGGGTCGGCGGGGGCCAGGCGGGCGCACAGCCGCTCCCAGACGGCGGCGACCTCGCCCTCCTCGTACTGCCGCAGGACGTTGGCGGCGCGGATGAGGCAGGGGCGGCCGGGCACCGGCACCTCGAAGCCGCCGTGCCGGAAGGCCAGGCCCTCGCGGGTGTACGGCCGCGCGGCCGCGACCCGGGCGGGCTCGATCTCCACCCCGACCACCTGGGTATGGGGTGCGGCGGTGCGCAGGCGGTGCAGCAGTTCGACCGCGGTCCAGGGGGCGGCCCCGTACCCGAGGTCGACGGCCACCGGGTCCGCCGTGCGGCGCAGCTCGGCGCCGTGGACAGCGGCGATCCAGCGGTCCATCCGGCGCAGCCGGTTCGGATTGGTGGTCCCGCGCGTCACCGTACCCACGGGGCGGGACGCGGCGCGGGTTGACATGCCTACGAGAGTAAGCGGCGGCACGGGGAGGGCGGGCGGCCTGTGGACAACGTGGCGGGCGGCCTGTGGACGACGGAACAACCGGCACCCGTCCAGCCGGCACCTGCCCGCCCGGCACCCGTCCAGCCGGCACCCGCCCGCCCGGCACCCGTCCAGCCGGCACCTGCCCGCCCGGCACCCGCCCGCCCGGCACCCGCCCGCCCGGCACCCGCCCGGCCGCCCGGCGGCAGCGCGGGCGAGACCGCCCCCTTCCCATGACTGTCTTGCACATGACTATCGAACGGTTGAGCGGAAACCGGTAATGATTCAGTAAAGCCACCCGCAGGGGAAATGGAGCGCCCCGCCGTGGCGTTCGCAGGGTTGTGAGGGCGTGCGGTCCCTCGCACACGGCATGGACGCAACAAGGAGGAACGCGACGTGAGCCAGTACGTCAGCAGGCTCGGGCGTCGCTCTCCGGCGGCTTCCCCCCGGCTCCGGCTGTCGCACCGCAGGCCCCGTCGTATCGCCATGCTCTCCGTGCACACCTCGCCGCTCCACCAGCCCGGCACGGGCGACGCCGGCGGTATGAACGTCTACATCGTGGAGCTGGCCCAGCGTCTGGCCGCGATCAACATCGAGGTCGAGATCTTCACCCGGGCCACCACGGCCGCCCTCCCGCCGACCGTCGAGCTGTCGCCCGGCGTTCTCGTCCGGCATGTCGACGCCGGACCCTACGAGGGGCTCGCCAAGGAGGACCTGCCCGCCCAGCTGTGCGCCTTCACCCACGGAGTGATGCAGGCCTGGGCCGGCCACCGCCCCGGCTACTACGACCTCGTGCACTCCCACTACTGGCTCTCCGGCCATGTCGGCTGGCTGGCCGCCCAGCGCTGGGGCGCCCCGCTGGTGCACGCCATGCACACCATGGCCAAGGTGAAGAACGCCTGCCTCGCCGAGGGCGACACCCCCGAACCCGCCGCCCGCGTGATCGGCGAGACCCAGATCGTGGCCGCCGCCGACCGGCTCATCGCCAACACCGCCGAGGAGGCCGCCGAACTCGTCCGGCACTACGCGGCCGACCCCGGCCAGGTCGCCGTCGTCCACCCGGGAGTCAACCTGGAGCGTTTCCGGCCCGCCGACGGCCGTGCCGCCGCCCGCGCCCGGCTCGGGCTTCCGCAGGACGCGCTGATCCCCGTCTTCGCGGGCCGCATCCAGCCCCTCAAGGCGCCCGACGTGCTGTTGCGCGCTGCCGCCGTCCTCCTCGACGACCGCCCCGAGCTGCGTTCCCGCATGGTCGTGCCGATCGTGGGCGGTCCCAGCGGCAGCGGTCTCGCCAAGCCGGAGGGGCTGCAGAAGCTCGCCGCCCGGCTCGGCATAGCCGACGTGGTGCGCTTCCGGCCGCCTGTCGGGCAGGAGCAGCTCGCCGACTGGTTCCGCGCCGCCTCCGTCCTGGTCATGCCGTCGTACAGCGAGTCCTTCGGGCTGGTCGCCATCGAGGCGCAGGCGGCCGGTACGCCGGTCCTGGCTGCCGCGGTCGGCGGTCTGCCCGTCGCCGTCCGGCACGGAGAGACCGGATTCCTGGTCCAGGGGCACGACCCCGCCGCGTACGCACGCGTACTGCGCGACTTCGCCGACAACCCGCAGCTGAGCGCCCGTATGGGCGAGGCCGCGGCCCGGCATGCCCGGTCGTTCGGCTGGGACACGGCGGCCTCGGCGACGGCCGGGGTGTACACCGAGGCCATGGGGGCCCACCGGCGCCGGGTGCGTGCGCACCACGGCTGACGCCCGTCGCGTACGCTGCCCGCATGGCTGAGGAACAGCAGGCGGCGCAGGTCATCGAAGGGGTCCTCAAGGACGCCGAACTGGAGTGGGAGAGCCCGCAGTCGGGCTCGTACGTCGTGAAGCTCCCCGGGACGCGCAAGCTGTCGACGACCGTCTCACTGATCGTCGGGCGGCACTCCCTGTCTCTGAACGCCTTTGTGATCCGCCACCCCGACGAGAACGAGTCCGCGGTCCACCGCTGGCTGCTGGAGCGCAACCTCAAGCTCTACGGCGTGAGTTACGCCGTAGACCCGCTCGGCGACATCTATCTGACGGGCAGGCTGTCGCTGGCCGCGGTCACCTCCGAGGAGGTGGACCGGCTGCTCGGTTCGGTCCTGGAGGCGGCGGACGGCAGTTTCAACACCCTTCTGGAACTGGGGTTCGCCTCCGCGATCCGCAAGGAATA
The DNA here is from genome assembly GCF_040680495.1 of Streptomyces sp. NPDC052036. Classification (NCBI taxonomy): domain Bacteria; kingdom Bacillati; phylum Actinomycetota; class Actinomycetes; order Kitasatosporales; family Streptomycetaceae; genus Streptomyces; species Streptomyces sp. NPDC052036. Next base: position 69,901 of record NZ_JBFAWW010000032.1, read on the forward strand.
CGCCTGGCGGGTGGCGCGCGGGGAGTCGACGCGCAATCTGGACGCGTTCAGTCATCTGACTCGACGCTCCGAAGACTGACCGCCTGGACCGTACCTGTCCATCCCTTTCAATCCCTGCATGACTCTTCCTCGGCCGGCGGGCCTCGTGGCATGCTCACTGCCGACGTCGATATGAACAGCGTTCACATCCATGGAAATTCACGTCTCTGAGCGTCCTTGAAATCCTTGGAAGGCGGATCGGGCATGGGTATGGGGCACGCGGACATCACCAGACGGAGCCTGCTCGGCAGCGCCATCGCCGTGGCGGCCGTCGCCGTGACCGGAACGACGGCGACGGCCGCCGCACCCACCCCACCCGCCCCGCCGAAGGGCCAAGCGCCCGCGCTGTGGCGTGAGTTCGTCCGCACGCCCTTCACCCACCCGCAGATCCCCTATGTCGGCCGGGCCGGTTACCGCCGCGGGGCGGCGCGCTTCCCCCGCCGCCCCGTGGTCGCCGACGTGACCGCGTACGGAGCCGTGGCCGACGGCACGACGGACTGCGCACCCGCGATCAACCGTGCCATCGCCGCTGCCGGGAGGGCCGGCGGTGGCACGGTCCTCATCCCGCCCGGCACGTTCCGCATCGACGGCCTCATCCGCATCGGCGACGACGACGTCGTCCTGCAGGGCGCGGGCAGCGGCCGTACGACGCTGTACGCGACCAGGAACCTCACCGAGCTGATCGGCGTCTACGGCTCCCGGTACGGCGGCGACAAGTCCTCCTGGTCCTGGGCCGGCGGCCTGATATGGCTGGCCCCGACAGCCCGTTGGGACTCCCTGGTCGCGGCCGTCCGGGCGAAGGCGTGGCCCTTCGAGGGCTGGACCGGCAACAAGCGCGACGAGTGGGAGACGCTGACCACGGTGTCCCCGGCCCGGCAGGGCTCCTGGACGGTGACGGTCGCCGACGCCCGGCGGCTGAGGCCCGGTCAGCTCGTCCTGCTCCGCCTCGCGGACGACGCCGGGCACACCCTCCTGGAGCACATGGCCGGCGGCGGCCCGGGCCCGGAGGCGTACTACTGGGACGACAAGACCAAGCTGACGTCGTACGTCCCCTATGAGTGGCCCGTGCGCATCGCGCGCGTGGCGGGCCGGAAGGTCACGTTCGAGCGCCCCTTGCCGCTCGATGTGCGCCCGGAGTGGGACCCGCGGCTGACGACGCATGTCCGGGCGCTGACCGGCGCAGGCGTGGAGGGCCTGACCCTCCGGGTGGTCGAGACCCCGCAGTCCCCGCACCTGCTCGACAAGGGCTACAACGGCGTCGTGTTCCAGTGCACGTACGACTGCTGGGCGGACGACGTCGTCGTCACGAACGTGGACAACGGCTTCGGCCTGGTCGCCGCCTCCTCCTGCACGCTGCGCCGCACCCGCGTGACGGGCCGGGGCTCGCACCACCCGTACTTCTGCCGGGAGGGCTCGCACGACAACCTGATCGAGGACTTCACCATCGAGCAGCGCACGGTCCCGGCCCCGGCGAACACCCAGCTGCACGGCATCAACGTGGAGGGCTTGTCCTCGTACAACGTCTGGTCACGCGGCGAGATGCAGATGGGCACGTTCGACTCGCACCGCGGGCTGCCGTTCGCCGACGTCCGTACGGACATCACGGTGAACAACAACGGCCGCCACGGCGGGGACGCCTCCGCCGGGCCCCTCTTCGGGGCCCGCTTCACCCACTGGAACGTCCGCGTCACCAACGGCCGCGCCGGTCTGATGAGGCTCGACGGACTGGCCCCCTGGTCGGCGACCGTCGGCCTGAACGAGGTCACGGAGTTCGACCAGATCGACGTGCCCGACTTCACGGGCGATCTGCACTCCCGGCTGGAGCTGTACGGCACGACGGACGTGGTCCGGCCGCGGAACCTCTACGAGGCGCAGCGGGAGTTGTAGGGGGCGTCCGACCCTTCCTGCCGGGCGCGCGCCCGGCAGGAGGCAGATGCCTCCAGGCACGAGGCCGCCTGGGCCCTCACTCCCGCGGCGGGCTGAAACGGTTGATCAGCAGGGCGAGCCGGCGGTCGTGCTGGTCGCGGCGCAGACGGCCGCTGCGCATCAGCGTGAGCAGTCCGTGCAGACCGCTCCAGACGGTCTCGGTGAGCACGCCCGGGTCGTCGTCGGCGGTGGCGAGCGGGGTGACGGCGAGGCGCAGTTCGTCGAAGGCGGCGCGCAGCGGGGCGGGGGTCTCGGGCCGCGCGAACGGCAGGTCCACGGCGAGCGTGAACATCGCGTCGTAGAGCGCGGGCCGCCGCTCGCCGAAGTCGGCGTAGGCCCGGCCCACCGCGGCGAGGGCCTCGCGCGGGGAGGGCGCGGAGGTGCGGGCGGCGTACAGCTGCCCGGCCAGCTCCTCGAAGCCCTGCACGGCGACGGCCGCCATGATGGCGTCCTTGCCCTTGAAGTGGCTGTAGAGCACGGGCTGGCTGTACTCGATCTCGGCGGCGAGACGACGGGTGGTCACCGCGTCCCAGCCCTCGGTCTCCGCGAGTTCCCGTGCCGCCGTGACGATGAGGCGTTCCCGTTCCGCTCGTTCGCGCTCACGGCGCGTCTGGATCGTCATGACTGTGATTCTAGCAGTGCTAGCAGATTTGTCATGGCTATGCTAGCGTCGCTCCTACATATAGCAGCGCTAGCAAGGAGACCGACGTGCTCACCGCCACCGCCTATGTCCTCGCCGTCGTCCTCGACCTGTTCGTCCTCGTGATCGGCACGCGCTTCCTGTTCCAGCCCCGCGCGGCGGCCACCGGCTACGGCGTGCCCGCCAAGCCCGACGGGGACGCCGCCTATCTGGAGATCAAGGGCCTCAGGGACGGCGTCAGCGGCATACTGGGCCTCGCCCTGCTCGCCTTCGTGGGAGCGCACGCCGAGGCCTGGTTCATGCTGGCCATCGTTCTGGTGCCGCTCGGCGACACGCTGATCGTGCTCCGCCACGGCGGCACGCGGGCCGTCGCGTTCGGCATCCACTTCGCCACGGCGGTCGTGGTGCTCGCCTCCGCCGCTCTGCTCTTCGCCGTCTGACCTGGCCGACACTCACCCCGGGGATGTGACATGTCGCTGTTCGTACCGGCCTTCGACTCATCCGTGATCGTCCGCGCCGCCGACGCCGAGACCGTCGGCCGGGCTCCTACGACCGTACGGCTGCTGGCCGACAGCAGCGCGACCGGCGGAGCGCTGTCCGCGCAACGTGTCACCCTCACCGGTGGCGCGGACGGCGCGCGGCCCCACTACCACGCCGGTTCGGCCGAGTTGTTCTACGTGCTCGACGGCACGGCCCAGCTGCTCTCCGGCGACACGATCCTCTCCGCCGAGCCGGGCGACCTGGTCGTCGTGCCGCCGCGCTTGCCGCACGCCTTCGCCGCCGCACCCGGGCAGGACGCCGACCTCCTGATCGTCGTCACGCCGGGCGTCGAACGCTTCGAGTACTTCCGCCATCTGGAGCGCGTCGGCCTCGGCAAGGTGCCCCCGGAGACCCTGCTGGAGGTGCAGGAGCTGTACGACAACCACTTCCTGAAGAGCGAGGTGTGGGACGCGCGCTAGTTGTATTGCCCTGAGAGGTTGGGGGCGTTCCCGGCAGGGGGGCGCCCTCGGTGGGGGTGCCCCCCTCAGGCCGCGCCGACCTCCGCGCCCGTCGCCTCCGGCTCCGCCGCCCTCTTGCTGTCCGACGGCGTCTCCTGTGTCGGAAGGCGGCGCATCAGCGCCCCGTACCCGATCGCGGCGCCCGTGCCGACCACCGCGCACAGGGCCCACAGCCACTCGGCGCCGAGCCGGTCGATGACCAGACCGGACATCAACGGGGCGACCAGACTGGCCACGGACCACGACAGGGTGTACATGCCCTGGTACCGACCGCGCCCGTGCGCCGGGGAGAGCCGGACGACCAGGCCCGTCTGGGTGGGCGCGTTGACGATCTCCGCGAGGGTCCACACGCACACCGTCAGCGCGAAGAGGCCGATCGACCCCGCGAAGGCGGTCAGCCCGAAGCCGTAGCCCGCGAGCAGGGACGAGACCACCAGCAGCCGGCGCGGGTCACGGTGCTCGATGAACCGGGTGACCGGGATCTGGAGCGCGACGATCAGCACGCCGTTGACGGCGATCGCCAGACCGTAGTCCGCGGGCGTGAACCCGGCCCGGCCCATCGCCACCGGCAGGCCCACGGACCCCTGCTGGAAGACCAGCGCGACCAGGAAGGACAGCCCGACCACGCTCATGAAGCGGCCGTCGCGCAGCACGGTCCCGAGGCGCACGTCGTCACCGGCCTCCTCGGCGAGCGGCGCCGGCCTCGACTCGGGCAGCTTCACGAAGACGACGATCGCGCAGATCATCGTCATCCCCGCCTCGATCAGGAACCCGGCGAGATAGCTGAACTCGGCGATGAACCCCGCGGCCATGGAGGAGACGGCGAAGCCGAGGTTGATCGCCCAGTAGTTGAGGGAGAAGGCGCGGAGCCGGTCCTCGGGCCGGACGATGTCGGCCATCATCGCCTGCACGGCCGGACGGGAGGCGTTGGAGGTCATGCCGACGAGGAAAGCGACGGCGGCGATGGCGACAGGATCGCGCATGAAGCCGAGCAGGGCGACGGACAGGGCCGTGGACGACTGGGCGACCAGCAGGGTCGGTCGCCGTCCGAGCCGGTCGGCCATCACCCCCGCCCCGAGGGAGGAGGCGACGCCGCCGAGCCCGTGCAGCGAGGCCACGAGACCGGCGTACGAGGCGGAGTACCCGCGGTCCAGGGTGAGGTAGAGGGCCATGAAGGTGGCGACGAAGGCACCGAGCCGGTTGACGAGCGTGCTGGTCCACAGCCACCAGAACTCCCGGGGAAGCCCGGAGACGGTCTCCCGGGCGGCGCGCCTCAGGGTGGCGAGTGACATGTGTGATCCCCCACGAACGTAAGTGCCTCAAGCGGTGAGCACAACTTACGAGGGCGGGGCTCGGGTCGGCCACTCAATTAACAGATGCCGTCAACTGTCGTACGGGAGAGGGACCAGCCGTCCGCCCTCCGGGCAGGCGGGCAAGGCGAGGAATGCGTGGATTACGCTCTGAGGCATGGCCGACGCACCGTACAAGCTGATCCTCCTCCGCCACGGCGAGAGCGAGTGGAACGCGAAGAACCTGTTCACCGGCTGGGTGGACGTCAACCTGAACGAGAAGGGCGAGAAGGAGGCGGTCCGCGGCGGTGAGCTGCTGAAGGACGCCGGCCTGCTGCCCGACGTGGTCCACACGTCCCTCCAGAAGCGTGCGATCCGCACCGCGCAGCTCTCGCTGGAGGCGGCCGACCGCCACTGGATCCCGGTCCACCGCTCCTGGCGCCTGAACGAGCGCCACTACGGCGCCCTCCAGGGCAAGGACAAGGCCGCGACGCTGGCCGAGTTCGGCGAGGAGCAGTTCATGCTCTGGCGCCGCTCCTACGACACCCCGCCCCCGCCGCTGCCGGACGACTCGGAGTTCTCCCAGGCGAACGACGCGCGCTACGCGTCGATCCCGCCGGAGCTGCGCCCGAAGACGGAGTGCTTGAAGGACGTCGTCACCCGCATGCTGCCGTACTGGTACGACGGCATCGTCCCGGACCTGCTGGCCGGCCGCACGGTCCTGGTCGCGGCCCACGGCAACAGCCTGCGGGCCCTGGTCAAGCACCTCGACGGCATCTCGGACGCCGACATCGCGGGCCTGAACATCCCGACGGGCATCCCGCTCGCCTACGAACTGGACGCCGACTTCAAGCCGATCACCCCCGGCGGCACCTACCTCGACCCGGAGGCGGCCGCGGCGGCGATCGAGGCGGTCAAGAACCAGGGCAAGAAGAAGTAGGTTATGTGATCATGCCTCCCACCTGCATTTACAGTGCGAGTGGGAGGCATTTTCGTGCCCCGGAACCTTCCAGGGGAGCGTGATCTCCACAGGCGGGAAGCGCTTCATGTGCTCCTTGAGCGCGTCGGCCACGGGGTCCGGCAGAGGTACGTCACGGAGCTTGCCGCCCTTTGGAGGCGCGAACACGTTCCTGCGACTCTCCTGGCCACGCTCGCGCGGGAGCGCCCCGCGGCGCGTGGCTGCGGGGCGCCTTGTGGGGTTTAGTCGACCGCCTGGCCGTCGTATTTGCCGCCCACGCAGGGGTTGCCCGGCAAGTCGATCCGGGCCGTTCCGCCGCCCTGCTCGCACTGACCAGGGGTGACGTACGATGGGGCACCCTGTGCGGCGGTGGCGGCGGTGGCGGCGCCTGTGAGGCCGAGTCCGGCGAGGGCTGCCGTGGCGATGACGGGGGCGAGGATTCGCCGAATGCGCATTTGGTTCCCCTTTCACGGATTGCCTCGGTTGGGGCACTAGTCAGCTTGATCTTCACCCATGTGGGTGGCACGTCATGTTGAGCCATTCGGGTGACAGTGCTGTCGGGTGCGGGGTCGGTGACGCGACCCGTCGGACAGGCCCTGGACACGGACGCGTAGAAGTGCCGGAGGGTTGGGCAAAGGCGGCCCCGGTTCTTCGGCGAGATGCGGGGGTCGCCCTTGGCGTAGCCAGGACTGTCCGGTTGGTCAGGAGCGTCGTGGACTGCGGGAGCGTGTGGACGCGGCGCGCGGCGGGTGTCATGATCGCGGCGAGGTCGGTGTGGGGCCGACGCGTGGGGGAGGGGCCATGGCGCTCTATTTCGCCGTACCTCTTGTTCTGGTGGCGTTGCTCTTCGCCGCGTCGGGCGTAGCGGCGATTACCCACGGCTGGGTGTTCCCGCGTTGGCGGCGTCCTGTTCGCCGCGTTCGCCTCTACGGCTCGGCTCAGTTGGTGGTTGCCGTCGCCGTGTGCTGGCAGGTGGTCTTCGCGACGGCGCTCGACGACTCCGCGTGGGGGGAAAGTGTCAGCTGTGCGCTTCTGCTGACCGTCATCGTCCTGATGGCGCTGAGCTAGGGCGCGGCGATGTGGACCGCATAAATGGCGGATCGCGGCCGTCCGGTCTGGGGCCGTCGTGGGGCGGGCCCGGTGGTCGTGTGGCCAAGTGGCCCCGCGTGTTGCCTGACCAGCCTGGCCGTGCACACTGCTGGGCGAGTCCAGTGAGCAACGGATGGGGAACCGGGTGGGAGTTCGCAGTTGGTGGTGCAGACGCAGGGCGAACGCCCAGATTGAGCGGATCGTCGATGCAGTGAACTCCGGGCGGGCTCTGATGGCCGACGCGACCGGGCTTGAAGCATCTGGCGCCCGCCAAGAGATTGCCGGTGTCGCGGAGGTCTGCGACGGCCACTTCCACTTCAAAGCGAATGCGGATCTCAAGGCCAGGGCCCGTGGCTGGCGCATCTCCCTGTCCGAGATCGCCGACGTGCGGGACGGTGACGAGACGGGTGAGCTGGTGATCACCTTTCGTACGCCAGGACGCTTCCAAGCCATCGTGGTGACGCCTTCGATGCATGCGGATAAGTGGCGATCCCTGGCCACCGGTTGAGATGTAGGGCGTGCTGAAGCTCTACGGGTGACAGGTGCTCTTGCCGCGCAGGGCCCGGTACGAACCCCCGGCGAGCGCCCCGCTCTCTGAACCACCGGGTCGGGGCGCCGGTGTTGGTGTGAAACCGGTTCGGGAGGCGGTGCGTCAGATCGGCACTGTCTAGGGGCGGGGGCAGGGGTGGGTATGCGTTGGGGCGCAGCGGGCGGGCTGGGCATGGTGGCGGTCCTGGTGGCGGTGGGGGCGACGGGATGCGACGGTCGCAGCGAGCCGCTGGTGGTCGGCGGCCATGCGTCGGTGGCGCCCTACCGCGGACCGCCGCACGTCCCGTACCGGGACACCGACGGCAAGGACGACCCGGCCTCCCTCCAGGCGGCGTCAGGGGCGGCCGGGCTCGCGCTGGAGTGTGCGGGGGATCTGTACTCCGGCGCCGCCGGCGACCCGTGGGGCCCGGGCGACGGCGGGACGGCCCCGCAGGACGGATCGAAGGCGTACTTCTTGAACAGCTCGGTCGGCCCCGCGCACTGCGACTGGCGGCAGGCGCACTTCCTCCAGCTCGGCAGGGCGGCGAGCGGCAGGCTCTACGCCCGCGACCCCAAGGGCGTCCTGCCGCCCGGAACGCTCACCTTCCGCTACGACGGCAACGCGACACTGCCCGCCGACGCACGGGACACCGGCTACCACTGGCACGATGAGGAACTGTGGACATCGGCAGACCCCTCGAAGGTGTACGTACGCACCGGCGGCGCCGTCGAGGCCTGGCCTGCCGTCGCCCGCGGGCACGGCTGCGCCTGACACCACCACCCGCGGAAACCCCCGGCGGCCGACGGGCCACTGATCGGCCTGGGAGCACCTGCGGGGACGCCGACGAACAGCGGCGGACAAGCACGGACACCTGCGGGCCATCGCACCAGGTGAGAACCACACCGGCCCCTGGTTCAGCGCGCGCCCACGGGTGAGAGGCTGCTCCTCTTCGTGACCGAGGGTCCGTGGCGGTCTGCTCTTGGGTCGTCGGCTGCTCGTGCAGGTCGCGCGTCGCAGCGTTCCCTCGATGACGGACCCGGCGCTCGAAGTCAGGCCGCGGTGGTCTTCGCTGCGACGCGGGCCCGCAGGGCCTCGCGGACCGTGGGCCACTCGTTCGCGAGCAGGCTGTAGTACAGCGAGTCGCGGCGGGTGCCGTCCTGGCGGCGCATATGGCTGCGCAGGGTTCCAGGTCGCGCCGACCTCCGCGCGGCCCTCGGCGAGGTCGAGGTCGTACAGGCTGGTCGAACCGATCACCCTGCCGTCGTCGCGGCGTTGCACCGTGAACCCGCGGCGGGTTGCATCGGCGGTCATCTCGTCCAGCATCCCGCGCAGCTGGGCCACGGTCCCGGGACGCGGCCGGGGCATCCAGCGCCATACCTCGGGGTGGGACGCCGACGGGAAGAGGGCCTCGGCGTGGTCGGGGGACAACGGGACGAGGCGGACGACCGTGCCCTTGAGAGACCGGTTGTTCACGGGGGCAGGGTAGAAGGCGTCGATCATCAGACGCAGGCGTTCTGTCTCTGTCCCGAAGACAGCCCCGAAGACAGCCCCGAAGACAGCCCCGAAGACGACCGGGCCGTTCCGGGACAGAGACATGTCCGTCGGGCAGGTCAGCGGCGGGGTGCCAGGACCTGGGACAGGACGTCGTGGACGTAGGTGTTGGCGTGCTTGCCGGTGAACCGGTTCGCGAGCGGGCCGGCGGCCGTCACCGGGACGTCGACACTGGTGTGGCCGGACGTCGTCCAGTCGATCGTGAAGGTCCGGTCGCTTCCGTGGATCGTGAAGGGACCGTCCTCGGTGGAGACGCCGGTGCCGGATTCGTCGGTCGTGTCGTTCTCCTCGACCGCCAGGCCGCCGGTCTCGTGGTCGCCGGTGACGACGAGAAGAGTGTCGGGGTGGGTCGCCTGGTAGGCACGGGCGACGGCGACGGCCTTCTCCAACTGCTGCATCGACTGCAGGACGCGCGTCCCGTTGTTGCTGTGCGCGAACTCGTCGACGCCTTCCTCCTCGATCATGAGGAAGAAGCCGTTCTTGTTCTTGTCCAGCGTCTTCAGCGCCTTGCCGGTCATCGTGGCGAGGTCGACGACCGGGTTGTACACATCGCCCTGGCCCTCGGGGCGCTGCTGGAACATCTCCTCGTTGGAGAAGAGGCCGAGCAGCTTGCCGCCGCGCGCCTTGTCCAGGCCCTTCGCGCTGCTGACGTACGTGTAGCCGGAGCGCTTGGCCTTGGCGATCAGGTCGCCCTTCGTGCCCCGGCTGCCCTCGCCGGTGTCCTCGGCGGGCTTGTCCGGGAACGCGCCCGCGGTGCCGGCCGGCAGCCACCAGTCCTCGCCGCCGCCCAGGATCACGTCCGGCTTGCTGGCTTCGAGGTACTGGCGGGCGATGTCGTCCTGCTTGCCGCGGTCGGCGGTGTTGGAGAAGAAGGCCGCGGGCGACGCGTCGGTGACCTGCGCGGTGGTCACCAGGCCGGTGGCCTTGCCCGCCGCCTTGGCCTGCGCCCCGAGCGTGGGGAGCGGGTTGCCGTCGGTGTCGACGCTGACCGCACCGTTGTAGGTCTTCTGACCCGTGGCCCATGCGGTGGCGGCGGCCGCGGAGTCCGTGACCACGGCCTTCGGGTCGTCCGGCGTCGTCGTCAGCTGGCCGGACACCGGAAGACGATCCATCGTCAGTTGACCCTGCAGACCGGCGAGATGCAGTCGCGCCGCCTCACGTGCGGTCGCGCCCATGCCGTCTCCGTTGATGAAGATGACGTTCTTCGCGACGGGGGCCTTCGCCTTCGCCGTGCTCGGCGGAGCACTGGCGGACGCACCCGGCGTCGGGTTGAGCACCATGGTCGCCACCACTGCCGCAGACGCCGCTGCGACCGGCGCCCCCCACCGCATACCACGCATGCTTGCGTTCACAAAACCCTCCCATGGGCATGGCAATGCATTTCCTTTGCAATCTAGGGAGCGGCAATCGGTTTGAGTCGAACCACAAGTGACGCCTGAGCGAACAGTGCACACCCGGGTAAACGAAGCCCCCCGGTTGCCGCTCGTGCAGGCCAAGGGAGAGGCGCCCGTGCGGCCGTTCCCTCGCGGCCGCACGTCACGCCGCTGGACGCCGCCCCGGAAGCCGCGGCCGGGCAAGATCGGCGGGCGGCGTCGTGGCTGTGGGCGCACAGTGGAGGCAGGGGCTGATGGCTCGCTGGTCCGGTGCGGGGTGGTGCGGGCCGCGTGGCGGCGGGTGTGCGAGGCGGAGAGCAGCGGCGGTGTACGCGGCAGCGGGCGCGCCGCATACGCGACTGGAGGCCACATGAGCGAGAAGACCGTTCCGACTCCGGCTACCCCGAGCGTTCTGGCGGATCCGTTTCTCGATCGCGGTACGGCGTACACGCAAGCGGAGCGGGATGCCCTGGGGCTGACCGGACGCCTGCCGTCCGGGATGCTGACACTGGAGCAGCAGGCCGAGCGCGCGTACCGCCAAATCCAGGCCCAGGGCAGCGACTTGGCCAAGAACGTCAGCCTGGAGCAACTGCACGACCGTAACGAGACCCTGTACTTCAAGGTGCTGACCGACCATCTGGTGGAACTGCTTCCGGTCGTCTACGACCCCACGGTCGGCGAGGCGATCGAGAAGTACTCCCATGAGTACCGGCGTCCGCGCGGGGCCTTTCTGTCCCTCGACCGGCCCGAGGACATGGAGAAGACCTTCGCCACGTTCCGGCTCGGGCCCCAGGACGTGGATCTGATCGTGTGCACCGACGCGGAGGAGATCCTCGGCATCGGCGACTGGGGCGTGGGCGGAATCCAGATCGCGGTGGGCAAGCTCGCGGTGTACACCGCGGCCGCCGGGATCGACCCGCGCCGGGTGATCCCGGTGTCGTTGGACGTGGGCACGGACCGCAAGTCCCTGCTGAACGACCCTCTGTACGTGGGCAATCGGCACCCACGCGTGCGTGGCGCCGACTACGACGCGTTCATCGAGAAGTACCTGCGCACCGCCTCGTCGATGTTCCCCGACGCCCTGCTGCACTTCGAGGACTTCGGACCCGGAAACGCCCGGCGGATCCTGGAGAAGTACGGGGGCACCTACCGCATCTTCAACGACGACGTCCAGGGCACCGGCGCGATCACCCTGGCCGCGGCACTGTCGGCCGTGAAGGTGAGCGGCGTGCCGATGCGGGACCAGCGGCTCGTGGTCTTCGGCGCCGGCACCGCCGGGGTGGGCATCGCCGACCAGCTGCGGGACGCCATGATCCGCGACGGTGCGAGCCCCGAGCAGGCCACCGCCCAGGTCTGGCTGATCGACAAGCAGGGCCTGCTCACCCGTGACATGGACGATCTACGGGACTACCAGCGGCCCTACGCGCGCGACCGGGCCGAGGTCGCCGACTGGGCGGCCGACGGCGGCACGATCTCACTGCCGACGACCGTGCGTCAGGTGAAGCCGACCATTCTGCTGGGCACCTCCACGGTGCACGGGGCGTTCACCCGCGAGGTCGTCGAGGCCATGGCCGAGGGCACCGAGCGGCCGATCATCTTCCCCATCTCCAACCCGACCTCGCGGATCGAGGCCATGCCCGCCGACGTCATCGCCTGGACCAGGGGCAAGGCCCTGGTCGCGGTCGGCATCCCCGTACCGCCCGTCGAGTTCGGCGGTGTCACCTACGAGATCGGGCAGGCCAACAACGCGCTGCTGTACCCCGGACTGGGGCTCGGCACGATCGTCTCCGGCGCGTCGGGAGTGACGGCGGGCATGCTCCTCGCGGCCGCGCAGGCGGTGGCGGACCAGGTCGACGTCTCCGCGCCGGGCGCCTCCCTGCTGCCACCGGTGGAGAACCTGTGGGGGTCCTCGGCCATCACCGCCACCGCCGTGGTCGGCGCCGCGGTCAACGAGGGCGTCGCGAGCCACAAGCCGGACGATCCCGGGCGCGCCGTCCGGGAGGCCATGTGGAAGCCCGTCTACACCGACGGATCGGCGTCATGAGCGCGCGCTCCGGCACGGACCGGACCGCCCCGGCCCCGCACGAACCCGTGCCGAAGATCCTCGACGTGCCCATCGGCCTGCACGCGAGCGGCACCCGGCGGGAGACCGACTCCATGGGTGCCGTCGAGGTCCCGGCGGACCGGTACTGGGGTGCGCAGACGCAGCGGTCCCTGATCCACTTCTCCATCGGCGACGACCGGATGCCCAAGGCGGTCTACCACGCCTACGGATACGTCAAGAAGGCCGCCGCGCTGGTCAACGGCCGGGCCGGGCGACTGCCCGGCTGGAAGTCCGATCTGATTCAGAAGGTGGCCGACGAGGTCATCACGGGCAAGCTGGACGACCACTTCCCGCTGTACGTGTGGCAGACCGGGTCCGGGACACAGTCCAACATGAACACCAACGAGGTGATCAGCAACCGGGCGATCCAGCTGGTCGGGGGCGAGCTGGGCAGCAAGTCCCCGGTCCATCCCAACGACCACGTCAACATGGGCCAGTCCTCCAACGACACCTTCCCCACCGCGATGCACATCGCCGCGGTCAAGGCGGTCCACGAAAGGCTGCTGCCCAGCGTGCAGGCGCTCCAGCGGGCCATCGAGGACAAGGCGGAGCAGTGGCGCGACGTGGTGAAGATCGGCCGTACGCATCTGGAGGACGCGGTCCCGCTCACCGTCGGGGAGGAATGGTCCGGCTACGCCCATCAACTGGCGCAGGCCGTCGACCGGGTGGCGAGGTCGACGGAGGGCCTGTTCGAGCTGGCCGCGGGAGGCACCGCCGTCGGCACGGGGCTGAACGCCCCGCCCGGATTCGGCGAGCAGATCGCCGCCGAGATCGCCGCCGAGACAGGCTACCCGTTCGTCACCGCCGAGAACAAGTTCGCCGCCCAGGGCGGACTGGACGCCATGGTCGGCGCCTCCGCCGGGCTGCGTGCCGTGGCCGTGGCCCTGATGAAGATCGCCAACGACATCCGCTGGCTGGCCTCGGGGCCGCGCTGCGGCCTCGGCGAACTGGTCCTCCCCGCGAACGAGCCGGGTTCCTCGATCATGCCGGGCAAGGTCAACCCGACCCAGTGCGAGGCGATGGTCATGGTCTGCATCCAGGTGCTGTCCGAGGACACGGCTGTCGCCTTCGCCGGTTCACAGGGCAACTTCGAGCTGAACGCCATGCGCCCGGTGATCATCAACAACTTCCTGCACGCGGCGACCATCCTCGCCGACGCCTGCACCAAGCTGCGCCAGTACTGCATCGAGGGCGCCCAGCTCGACCGCTCCCGGATCGACGACTTCGTCAACCGGTCCCTGATGCTGGTCACCGCGCTGTCACCGGTGATCGGCTACGACAAGGCCTCCGCCATCGCCCACAAGGCCGACGACGAGGGCACCACCCTGCGCGAGGCCGCCCTGGCCTCCGGCTACGTCAGCGCCGAGGAGTTCGACCGAACCGTCGACCCGGCCGTCATGGTCGGCCACGCATCCGGCGACGTACGGCCATCCAGCGACGAACGGCCATCCAGCGGCGCATGACGCGGTGGACCCGGCCACCGTCGGCCGCCCGGGCCCGGGACTCCGGCTTCCGGGCACCCGCGCCGGCCCCCGGTCTCACCGGCGCCATGGACGGGACGCCTGCCTTGTGACTCCCCGGCCGGTCACCGGCCGCCCGGTCACCAGATGGACAGCGGCACCGCGTGGATCTCGTCGGGCACGTGGCCCGCGCGTTCGTGGACGCGGCGGACCGCTTCGGCCGAGGGGGCCTCCGAGAGGCAGTACACCGTGCCCGACTCAGGGTCCGCCCAGGCCCGCTCGAAGTGCACGCCCTCGTCCCTCTCCACGGCGAGGTCGGCCCGGTGGACCTGCTTCAGCTGCTCGTCCGTGATGCCCTGCATGTCGTGGTGCACGTCCATGAACTGAGTCATGGCCCGCACCTCCTTCCGGGTGCGCTCGCGTGCTCCCCTCTCCATGCTGCGCCCCTACGATCCCGGCTGCCACGGAGGCCCGGGGCCAGGCGCGCGGGCATGGAGGCATGCAGATGAGGGGCCCCGCGCCGGCCGGGCCCCTCACCTTGTGCTCCGTGATCGATGGTGGTCGTACCGGTCGAGATCGTGCGTGCCCTACGGCGTCAGCCGCACTGGCAGGGTGCACCCGACTGGCATCCGCATCCGCAGCCGGATCCGCAGCCGCACGCGCCGACCAGAGGGAGGCTCTTGATCTCGACGGGCTGCTGGGTCTCGCGCTCCTGTGTGGGGTCGGGCGTGCTGGGGGCCTCGGCCATGGGTCTCTCCTCGAAGTCTGACGAGACTGTGCCTGTACCCATTGCATGCCCGCCGGAGCGGGCGCATCAACGGCGCACGGAGGCTCGCCCGCCGTCGGCCGGGCTCCTTCGACCCCGGCGCGGGCCCTTCCGCCCCGGCAGCGGTCAGGCGCCTTCGACGCCCCTCACCGGCTGGATGTCCTGCTGGAGGTCGTCGGCGTGCTCACCCGTGACCAGGTACACCACCCGCTTTGCGACCGCGACCGCGTGGTCGGCGTAGCGCTCGTAGTAGCGACCGAGCAGGGTGACGTCCACGGCCGTCTCTATGCCGTGCTTCCAGCGGTCGTCGATAAGGTGCTGGAAGAGCGTGCGATGCAGGAGGTCCATCTCGTCGTCGTCCTGCTCCAGCTGCATCGCCAGGTCGATGTCCTTCGTGACGATGACCTCGGCGGCCTTCGCCATCAGGCGCTGCGCGAGCTGGCCCATCTCCAGGATCGTCGCGTGCAGGTCCTGCGGGACGGCGCGCTCCGGGAAGCGCAGCCGGGCCAGCTTCGCGACGTGCTGGGCGAGGTCGCCCGAGCGCTCGAGGTCGGCACTCATCCGCAGCGACGTGACGACGATGCGCAGGTCCGTCGCCACCGGCTGCTGGCGGGCGAGCAGGGCTATCGCGCGCGCCTCCAGGTCGTGCTGGAGATCGTCGACCTTCTTGTCGCCCTCGATCACGGTTTCCGCCAGCTTGAGGTCGGAGTCGAGGATCGCCGTCGTGGCGCGTCCGATCGCCGACCCGACGAGCCGGGCCATCTCGACCAGGCCCTCGCCGATCGAGTCAAGTTCCTCGTGGTACGCGTCCCGCATCAGGGTGTCCCTCTCTTGCGTCTGTTTCCGGGGGCCGGGGGCCGGGGCCCGTCGTCACCATGGCGAACACGGCGGACACGGCGCCCTACGGTCCCCACGCTCCCACGTTCCGGTCCGTACGCGACCGTTTCCGACATCTGAAATGAATCAATACTGGCTCCAAGGTGAACTCTGAGCGACGAGTGTTCGAGGTCGCACTCGCATGGCTGTGGGTAAGTGTCGGGACGTGCCTAACCTGGGTGCATGGACGTGAACGCGGCGGTCGCCGCAGCGGCAGCGATCGCCGGAGTGCTCACCGGCGTCATCGCCATGCTGGCGTTCCGCTGGAGCGAGCGCGACCAGAAGCGCCCCACCCGCACCTCCCTGCACACCGACCCCGTGCTTCCGCCGGGCGTGGACACGGTGCTGTCCGTACTGCGGTCCTCGGCCGTCGTACTCGACGAATCCGATGCCGTCGTCAAGGCGAGCTCCGCCGCCTATGCCCTCGGCCTGGTGCGCGGCGGCAAACTCGCGGTCGAGCCGATGCTCCAGATGGCACGCGACACCCGCCGGGACGGCGAGATACGCCAGGTCGAGCTGGACCTGCCGCGCCGCGGCACCGGGCGCGGAGAGGCCCTCGCCGTCTCCGCGCGTGTGGCCCCGCTCGGCTCCCGGCTGGTGCTGCTGCTCGTCGAGGACCTCACCGAGGCCCGGCGGATAGAGGCGGTGCGCCGTGACTTCGTGGCGAACGTCAGTCATGAGCTGAAGACGCCGGTGGGCGCCCTGTCGCTGCTCTCCGAGGCCGTGATGGACGCCTCCGACGACCCCGAGGCCGTGGAGCGCTTCGCGGGCCGTATGCAGATCGAGGCCACCCGGCTGACCAACCTGGTGCAGGAGCTCATCGACCTGTCACGCGTGCAGAACGACGATCCCCTGGAGGACGCCGAGCCCGTGCGGGTCGACGAACTCGTCGCCGAGGCCATCGACCGCTGCCGCCACCAGGCCGGCACCAAGCAGATCACGATGGCCGCCGGAGGCACCGCCGATCTGCATGTGTGGGGCAACCGCGGCCAGCTGGCCGCCGCCCTCGGCAACCTCGTGGAGAACGCCGTCAACTACTCGCCCTCCCGCACCCGCGTCGGCATCGCCGCCCGCAGAGTGCCGGCGACCGGCGGGGACATGATCGAACTTGCCGTGACCGATCAGGGCATCGGCATCACCGACAAGGACAAGGAGCGCATCTTCGAGCGCTTCTACCGCGTCGACCCGGCCCGCTCCCGTGCCACGGGTGGTACGGGCCTGGGTCTCGCGATCGTCAAGCATGTGGCCGCCTCGCACGGCGGGGAGGTCACGGTGTGGAGCTCGGAGGGACAGGGCTCCACGTTCACCCTGCGGCTGCCGGAGGCGGGTGCGGCCCGTGACCGTGCGACCGACCACCCGTCCGACCTCGAAGACGAGGACGGCCGGCCCGACGGGACGACCACCGTCTCATCCCCGTACGAACCGCTTCCCGCCCCGGAGGTCCTTCCGTGACCCGAGTGCTCGTCGTCGAGGACGAGGAGTCCTTCAGCGACGCCCTGTCCTACATGCTCCGTAAGGAGGGCTTCGAGGTCGCCATCGCGACCACCGGGCCCGACGGTCTCGACGAGTTCGAGCGCAATGGCGCCGATCTCGTCCTGCTCGACCTGATGCTGCCCGGTCTGCCCGGCACCGAGGTGTGCCGGCAGCTGCGCGGCCGGTCCAATGTCCCGGTGATCATGGTGACCGCCAAGGACAGCGAGATCGACAAGGTGGTCGGGCTGGAGATAGGGGCCGACGACTACGTCACCAAGCCGTTCTCCTCGCGCGAGCTGGTCGCCCGGATCAGGGCCGTCCTGCGCCGCCGCGGCGAGCCGGAGGAGGTGACCCCTGCCGCCCTGGAGGCCGGACCGGTCCGGATGGACGTCGACCGGCACGTGGTGACGGTCTCCGGCTCGAAGGTCGACCTGCCGCTGAAGGAGTTCGACCTCCTGGAGATGCTGCTGCGCAACGCGGGCCGTGTGCTGACCCGTATGCAGCTCATCGACCGGGTCTGGGGCGCCGACTACGTCGGTGACACCAAGACCCTGGACGTCCACGTCAAGCGGCTGCGCGCCAAGATCGAGCCGGACCCGGGCGCCCCGCGCTACCTGGTCACGGTCCGCGGTCTCGGCTACAAGTTCGAGCCGTAGACCGGCCCACGGTCCACGGTCTCCACGACCGCGCGTCCGCCGCCGCCGTACGGCGAAGGGCGGCACCCCACCGGGGGTGCCGCCCTTCGCCGTACGGCCGTGGGGGGGGGGGGGGGGGGGCGCGCCCC
>NZ_JBFAWW010000033.1:0-87583 GCF_040680495.1 Streptomyces sp. NPDC052036
TCGCGCGCTTCCCCCCTCTCCGCCCACGACCCTCCGCCTTGCGATGCACCGCACCAGACGCCGCGGCCCCCGCCCTTCGGGCGGACGACGCTACTTTCGAAACACGCCCTAGGACGCAGTAGCAGCGTCGGCTCGACTCGCCCCCGGCCCCCGCTTCGGTCACCGGGCGGGGGCTGGGGTCCCGCCTTGGCGTACTCATTCCTCCATCGGCACCCCCGCCGCCGCAGGAGGTCGCCGTAGCCGTCGGCTCGTTCCGCACGAGTGGCCTCATCTCGGCTGTGCCGCCTCGCGGTCGCCGGTCAGTCGGTCGCCAGGGCGAAGGGGCCGGTGCCGACGGCGATGGTTCCGCTGACGGTATGGGTGGCGGTGTCGATGGCCGAGACGTTGTTCGAGCCCTGGTTGGCGACATAGGCATGGGTGCCGTGGGGGGTGAACGCCACACCGTAGGGGGTGGTGCCGACGGTGATGGTGCCGGTGACGGCGTTGGTGGCGGTGTCGACGATCGACACGGTGCCCGAGCCGGAGTTGGTGACATAGCCGCGGGTACCGTCCGGGCTGAGGCCCATCCACCGGGGACTGGCGCCGACGGCGATAATGCCGGTGACCGTGTTGGTGGCAGTGTCGATCACTGACACGCTGTTCGCGCCCTGGTTGGTGACGTAGAGGTGGCTGCCGTCCGGGGTGACCGTCACGCCGTAGGGGTTGGCGCCGACGGTGATGCTGGTCAGGACGGTATTGGTACTGGTGTCGATGACGGACACGCTGTTCGAGCCGTTGTGGCTGACGTAGGCACGGGCGCCGGAGGGGGTGACCGCCACGCCGTGCGGGGTCGCGGCCACGGGGATGGTCGTTGACACGGTGCCGCTGACCGTGGCGATCACCGACACCGTGGAGGCCCCGTTGTTGGTGACGTAGGCGCGGGTCCCGTCCGGGGTGAACGCCACCCCTCGCGGGTTGGAACCGACAGGGATCGGGGTACCGGTCACGGCTTTGGCGGCGGTGTCGATGACCGACACCGTGCCCGAGCCGGTATTGGTCACGTAGGCACGCTGCAGGGTGTAGGTGAATCCGCCGGACACGGACACGGTGCCGCCCGCGGTGGTGACCTTGACCGTGGCTCTGCCGGTGCCGGCTGGAGTGGTGCCTGTCAGTGATGTTCCCGCCGCGTCGACCGTGACTCCGGTGGCGGGCACGTTGTTGTAGGTCACCTGGGCGCCGGTGAGATTCGTCCCCGTGAGGGTGAAGACGGTACCGCCGGAAGGTGTGCCGAACGTGGGGGAGAGGCCGGTGGCGGTGGGGGCGCGACATAGGTGTAGGTCGCGGGGTTGCTGGTGCCGCCGGCCGTGGTGACGCTGACGACGACCGTTCCGGCCGCGGCCCCGGCCGGAACGGTCACACTGATCTGGCGGTCGGTGATCGCTGTCGGTACGGCGGTCTGGGTACCGAAGCGCACACTGGTGGCGGTGGACAGCTCGGTGCCGTACAGAGTGATGACGTCACCGCCCGCCAAGGGGCCCGAAGCACCGCTCAAGGAACACGGGAACGGTGGCCCGGAGTAGCGGAACGGGATCGCGTTGCTGGTCCCTGCGGGCGTGGTCAGCGTCACCCAACACCGTGCCGGAGCCCGCCGGGGACACAGCGGTTACCTGAGTCGGTGAATCCTGGGTGATTCCGGTGGCCGGCTTGGTTCCGAACGTCACGGCGCTGGTGCCGACCAGATTCGTGCCGGTGAAAGTGACCAGGGTCCCCCCGGCGGTGGATCCTTGGCTCGGGGACATGGGCATGCCAACACTCCTTGCCAACACTTCTGCATATGACCGCGAGCGCCGCCGGTGAGGGTCACGGTGATCGGCATACCGGACGCTGTGTGACGCCAGGACCGCGGTGATCCCTCACGTCGGGGACCCGGTCGGGTCAAAGGCGGGCCGCGCCACAGGGCAGGACGGGCAGACCCATCGATTCCACTACGCAAAGTGATGCGTGGCGTCAAGTGAGTGACAAGAGGTGGTGTGTCGAATCACCCGAAAGGCTGATGTCGCCCTCGTGTCGGTCCGGCGCGTCGCATCCCCTGGCTCGGCGCACGTCACGCCATTCGGCCGTGTGGTCATGCGAGCCGGTCAACGTCGACGCTGCCTTCACGTTGCATTGGGGCAATGCAACGTGTCAATGCATCGAGAAAATCCGGCCGAAATCGTCCGACTGTGGAGAACATGCGTGAGGGGTTACGGCTTGAGTGGCCGGCGCGTTATGACAATCGCCTCACCTTTAAACTGCGGACGATTGCGCCGCCTGGGCCGGAGCGCTATTTCTACAATTGTCAACCACGAGTGAAACGGCCGTGCGAGAGTGGAAATTTTCAGCAAAGTCAACAGCTTTTAGTGATTGATTCTCCCGCGTGACGCGTGATACCCCTTTGGGCGCTCATCGTCATCAGTCTGCGCAAAGGGGTCATGCCATGAACGAGCAATCGACCGACGCCACTTGGCACGTGGACCATCGCTGCACCAACTGTGACGTCGCCCGGCAGCTCGCACCGGATCTGGTCGCCGAGGTGGCCGGTCGCTCCTCGGTCATTCGTCAGCCGCGCACCGACGCGGAGGAGGAGATGCTGTACGCCGCCGCATTCGCATGCCATACCCGCTCGATCCGGCACGGCGCGCGCGGACCTCGCCCGGAACGCGATCCCTTCCCGCTGCGTCTTACCGAGCAGGTGCATCTGTGCGGGCACAACTCGCCGCGCACCGCCGGCGCGAATTCCTACCTTCTGCGCCGGCCGGCCGGAAACCTGATGATGATCGACACGCCGCGCTGGAGCTCCGTCCTGGCCACGGAATACGCGGCCCTCGGCCCGATCACCGACGTACTGCTCACCCACCGCGATCACGCCGCCCACGGTCGTGCGTACGCCGACCGGTTCGGCGCCCGTCTGTGGATCCACGAAGGAGACCTGGCCGCCGCGCCGGACGCCGACGGCATTCTCCGGGGTGCCGAGCCGATCCAGATCGCCGACGGCGTGACCGCGCACCCCCTGCCCGGACACACCGAGGGCAGCGTGCTGTATCTCGCCGACGAGACCTACTGCTTCAGCGGTGACAGCTTCTACTGGTCCCGGACCGACGGCGATGTCGCCGTCGCGGAGTCGGTCACCTGGTACTCCGTCACCGAACTGGCCGCATCGTTGGCCCGCACGGCACCGCGAGTGCGCTTCGAGTGGCTCCTGCCCGGGCACGGCGACCGCAAGTGTCTGCCGGCTGACGAGTTCGCCCGCCGGATGCGCGACCTGGTCGCCCGCACCGCGGAACTCTCGCCGCGGCCGATCGACTTCACCGCGGTGCGCTGGTGACGTACGCCGCTCGGCGCCGAGGTCGTGGCGGACATCACCTCACTATGTCGGACAAAAGGTGTCACCATCGACGTTGTGCAACGTTCAACCATGCTGTCGAGGGAGAGAGCGGTCGCCGCGGTGCGACTGGTCCGTCAGCTCGCCCACCGGGTTCGCGTCGCGCGGCGGGGCCGTGTGGTGCACGGCGCCAAGGCCCTGCTGGCGGCCTTGCTCGCCTGGGGTGCGGTGAGTCTGTGGTCCCCCGAAGAGCGCCCCTACCTCGCGGTCGCCACGGCTCTGCTCATGGGCAACGCCTCCACGGTGTACCGGTCCGTGACGCAGTCGGCGCAGAACGTGGCGGCGCGGGTGGCCGGACTGGTCCTGGCGCTGGTCACCGCCCGGCTGCTCGGAGCGACCACGGCGGCCGTCGCCGTCATCGTCGTCATCGCGGTCCTGGCGGGTCCCCGCCGTAGCGCGGATGACCGGGTGCAGGTCGCCGCGATCGCGGTCATCGGACTGGCCGCCTCGGCGGCCGACCCCATGGGCAGCCTGGTGTCCTCCGTGCTCCAGACGCTCGTCGGCGCGGTCGTGGGCATCCTCGTGAACGCCCTCGTCCTGCCCCCGCTGTATCTGGAGGAGTCCGACTCGGCGGTGCGCAGCCTGGCCCATGCAATGGGAACGCTGCTGCACGACATGGGTGTCGGTCTGGCCCAGAGGAGACTGAGCGCCGCGTCCCACGGCTGGCTGCACCGGGCGCGCAGGCTGGAGGAGCGCCTTGCCCACGCGCAGGAACAGGTGCAGCAGGCCGATGAGAGCCTGCGGTGGAACACCCGGTGTGTCGCCCAGGCGCGGCGCGGGGACACGACCTCCGGCGAGGCCTTCCAGGCGTTGCGAGGTGTCTCGCTCCAGGTGCGCGGCATCGCGCGGACCCTGGTGGACAATGCCTCCGACAGCCATGCCGACCACCATCTGGGTCAGCAGTTCCTCGACCGGTACGCCGAGACCCTGCAATGGGCGGGGGCGGCCGTACGGGCGTTCGTCGAACCGTCGGCGTCGAACGGCGGGGCCGAGATGTCTCCCCGGGAGCGGCTGCGCGGTGCGATCGAGGGCGCACTGGACTGGCACGAGACGATGACGGGCCTGATCGTGGGCGGGAGTCTCGCCAGGCCGGGCGCGTGGCATGTGTATGGCTCGCTCATGACCGACGTGGAACGACTCCTGGCCGACCTGGATCGCGCGCATATGTACGCCAAGGGCGTCGGTGACAGCGCCGTGCGGTGATGCCGGGCCGGCCGAGTGGCCACACGGGGCACTCGGCGGACTCGGAAGCCTTCTCCCGGAAGACTCAGGCGCCTTCCTCCAGGAACCGGGCGAGGCGGGTCTCCAGGTCGAGTGCCTCGACCTCCTGGTCGCTCGGCACCAGCCGGTATGTGCGACACAGCCATCGTTCGACCGCTTTCAGCGCGGTGGTCAGATGGGCGGACCCGTGGGGAGAGGACAAGACGAGGTGCAACAGAGCCTCTGAACCTGTTCCGCTCGGCCAGACCCGCACGTCACCGTCCCCGCTGGGTGTCAGCAACCCCGTGGTGAGCAACTCGCGTGCGAAGGTCCAGGGCACGGGGCCCAGAAGGATGTCATGGAAGAGGAACTCCACCGACAGGGGGTCCTGCGCCCGGTAGAGCAGGTGCGTCGGCACGGTGACCCGGAGGCCCTGGGGAGTCACGAGTTCCATGTCGAGCATGTGGTCTACGCAACTGATCATGGCTGGCTCGGTGTGCGTCGGGGGCCGGGCGCCGAACCCGGGCAGTGTGCACCCTGCCCGGTTCGGTGTCGCCACGGTCCGTGGATCAGCGGAAGAGGGCCCCGTCGAAGTCGAAGCCGTGCGTGTCGCTGATCACGATGACCCATACGCCGCGGTCCCAGCGGTAGAAGTGGTGACCGTCGTAGCGGTAGCGCCAGCCGTGGTCGTCGTCGCAGTACCAGTAGCGGCCCTCGTGGTTCCAGTAGCGGTGGCCGTCCCAGCGGCGCTCGCCGCGGAACTCACGGTGGTCGCCCCGGCCGTCGTGGTCGCGGTCACTCCGGTAGGAGGCGCGGTAGGAGTTGTCGTCACTCCGGTAGGAGACGCGGTAGGAGTAGCTGTCGCCGCGGTAGGAGTCGCGGTCACCCTGGTTGGAGCGCTGGTCGTTCCGGCCGTCGCCGCCGTTCCCGCGGTTGTCGCTCCAGCTGTCACGGCCGCTGCCGTTGTGGTCGCCGCCGTGTTCGGTGACGCCCTGGGCGTGCGACACGACGACCGCGGGGCGGTCGGCTGCGGGGTTCGGAGCGGCCGAGGCGAAGCCTCCGGCGGCGAAAAGGGTGCCGACGGCGGCGGTGACGGTGAGGAGCGCGGTTGCGGCTCGCCGTCCAAAGGTGTGACTCATCATCTTTCTCCTTGCTGTACGCCGGTGCCGTGTGGGTGAGTTGGCCCCGGCGGTGCCCCGAGGTGGTGGGGCAGGAGCGACGTTACTCCTTGATTAATTGAGGATTAAATGTTTGCGCTGTGACATATTTCATGGACCGAAGGATCTGCTCCGTCACCCGGCGAACGTCGAAGCGTGGCTGGCCGACAGGGGTGATCTCGCCCCCCGGTGAGGCGTGGCAGGGTGCATCCAAGCTCCGTGATTTATTCCCTGGAGCAAATCGCATGGGTCGGATCGCGTTCTGCGTCCGCGTGCTCACAGCACCTTGCGATGGACCAGGGCCGTGAGGACGAGCATGCCCGGCAGGAGCGGGAGCCAGACCGTCAGGACGCGATAGCCGATGACGGTGGCCGTGGCCAGGTCCAGCGGCGTGCCGTAGCCGACCAGGGCGAACACCAGCGCCGCGTCCACGGGACCGATACCGCCGGGGGCGGGCACGGCCCCGGCGGCCGTGCTGGCGGCGAGGAACGCGAACACCACCTGCGCCCAGGACAGTTGCAGGCCGAGCGAGCCCCCGACCGCGGCGATCGTGGTCGCCTGGAGAACCGGACTGACGGCCGCCCCGCCCCACAGGGCGAGGACACGGCTGGGCCGGGTGTGCAGAATCCGTGCGTCGGTCAGAGCGGTGCGGACGAAGCCGAACACCGGGCGCTGTAGCGGACGTACGACCGTCACCAGGACGCAGACCGTGCTGGCACCCGTAGCCGCAACCGCCGTGATCAGGATCAACGTCCGGTGGCCGGGGACGAGTTGACTCAGCATCAGCACGCCCGGGAAGAACACGGGGAAGACGAGGAGCACCAGTGTCTTCGCGATCGGCTTGACCAGCGAGTACAGGGCGAGCGAGGCGGTGGCCCGGGCGAGGGGGATTCCATGGGTCTGCAGAAAGCGCAGGGTGACCGCATGGGCGCCGATGCTCGCCGGGAGTACGTGGTTGGCGGCGCCGGCGGCGAACTGCGAGGCCAGCAGCGGTCCCGCCGGAAGCCTCTCCGGTACGGCGCCCTGGCGGACCCAGGCCGCGTTCACCCAGCCCAGACAGGTGAGGAGGACCAGGGCCGGCAGCCACCGGGGGTCGGCGGAGGCCAGCCGGGCGGTGCCGTCGCGTACGGCGTGCCAGTCGACGACCGCCCACCCGGCCAGCAGCACGAGCGGAAACAGGGTGAGTGCCCGGCGGGCCAGGCGCGCGGTAACGGGGGAGCGCACCAGGGCGGCCGGCGCCCGGGGGAGGTCGTCGAGCGGGAACAGGGACATGGCGCACGTCGTCCTTCCACGTCACATCCGCCTGGTACGCGGCGGACGGATGAGGGGCGAGGCAGGGGGACGGCGGAAACCTTCCCGCTCGGTGTGACCGCACGGTGTCCGGCAGCCGAAGGGAGCACACACCGATCGCGGCCGGTGGGGGCCGGACGAGGCGCGCGGGGCGCCTACAGGGGCCGGTGAACGATGCTGGGACAGAGGGTGGACACGCCGACCTTGTCCGGCTGCTGCGTGGGATCGCCGGTTACCGGCTCCCGGCGCACTGCGACCGCGGCGGCGTCGTCCGCGAAGTTGCCGTCGCAGAACGCGACGATGTCGTTGCGGAGGTGTTCGATGAGCCCCTCGGGGGTGCCCGTGTCCGGCCAGGCCGAGATGCGCTCGGCGAGGGGATAGAAGCAGCCTGCCCGGTCGCGGGCCTCGGTGACGCCGTCGGTGTAGAGCACCAGCGTGTCGCCGGGTTCGAAGGCGAAGGTGTCCACGAGCGCCTCGGGGGCCCGCGGCAGGCCCATCCCGAGGGGAGTCGCGTACTGCTGGGGTGCCAGCAGGATCGCCTGGGCGTCGTGCACCCGGATCGGTGGCGGGTGCCCGCAGTTCAGGACATGGACGACGGGGGTGTTGTCCGGGACGTCGACCAGGACGGCCGTGATG
Organism: Streptomyces sp. NPDC052036; assembly: GCF_040680495.1. NCBI lineage: Bacteria > Bacillati > Actinomycetota > Actinomycetes > Kitasatosporales > Streptomycetaceae > Streptomyces > Streptomyces sp. NPDC052036. The sequence continues at coordinate 7,684 of NZ_JBFAWW010000033.1, forward strand.
AAGGACTCGTCCGTGTCAGGGCAGTCCTTGCCCGGCTGGCACCGGCTCCAGCCGACGATGGCATCCAGTTCGTTCCGCAGCGCGCGGAGCTCCGGTTCCCGGTGGGCAGCGCTGCGGAACGCGCCCAGCACGAGTGCCGCCTCCTCGATGGCGGGCAGGCCCTTGCCGCGGACGTCTCCGAGGAGCAGACGGGTCCCGTTCGCGGTGCGCACGGCGGCGTACAGATCGCCGCCGATTCGAGCCTGGTCCGTGGCGGCCCGGTAGGCGCTGGCGATGCGCAGCGAGCCCATCCGGTCGGGCAGGGGGTGCAGAACGACCTGCTGTGCGGCTTCGGCCACCGACCGTACCTGTCTCAGCTCCGCGCTGTGCCGCTCCCGCAGCCGACAGAACAGCACGGTGAAGGCGCAGATCACGATCAGCGCGATGAGCTGGCTCTCGTGGTTGGTGGTGAAGATGCTGCTGCGGAGCACGGAGATCGCCACCAGCGCCGCCACGGCGAGGGCTCCGATCAGGGCCGTGAGCCGGGAGCCGCCGAAAGAGGCGGTGAGTGCCGGTGCGACCACGAGCAGCGGCCCGAGGTGGATGTTCTGGGGCGTAAGGATGTCGGCGAGCGCGATCGTTGCGATCAGCGCGACCGGGATGGCCACGAGTCCCCGGTTCGACAGCCACGACCAACCGACACCTCCGCGGGGCTGGAGGCGCATACCTCCTGGATACACCCAGGCGTCGGCCCGCGCGCACTCGGTCGGCTGTCAGCAGGGACGCTCGGGGCGGCGCCCCGGTGGCTGGGCGGGGGTCGGCAAGGGCGGCGGCGGCTTGACGGGCCGGCTCTCAGGGGCGTCGAGGGACACCGTCACCGGCTCCCCGTAGTGGCTGATCCGGACGCTTTCCCCATGCATGAGCGTGTACGTGGCCAGGGACTCGGTGATCTCCACCCGCAGGCACTGGCGGCGGACCTGGACCGAGAAGGCGAGCCGGCTCAGGTTCGCGGGCAGCCGGGGTGCGAAGTGCAGGGTTCCCTCGTGGTGACGCATTCCGCCGAAGCCGGCGACCAGCGCGATCCAGGAGCCCGCCAGCGAGGCGATGTGCAGTCCGTCGCGGGCGTTGCGCTCCAGGTCGTCCAGATCCATCAGGGCCGCCTCGCCCAGGTAGTCGTAGGCAAGGTGCAACTGGCCGACTTCGGCCGCGATGACGGCCTGGATGCAGGCCGACAGCGAGGAGTCACGAACGGTGAGCGGTTCGTAGTAGGCGAAGTTCCGGGCCTTCTGCCCCTCGTCGAAGGCGTCGCCGCGCAGAAACATCGCCAGCACGAGGTCCGCCTGTTTGACCACCTGCTTCCGGTAGAGCTGCAGGTACGGGAAGTGCAGCAGCAGCGGATAGTCCTCGGGCCGGGTGCGGGAGAAGTCCCAGACCTCGTGGCGGGTGAAGTCCGCGGCCTGCTCATGGATGCCCAGCGCGCTGTTGTACGGCACGCTCATCGCGTCGGAGGCGCACCGCCACGCCCTGGTCTCCTCGGCGGTCACGCCGAGCGCCTCGGCCTGCCGGGGATGGCGGTCGGCGGCATCGGCGGCGGCCCGCAGATTGGCCTGGGCCATGAGGTTGGTGTAGGTGTTGTCGTCCGCGACAGCGCTGTACTCGTCGGGCCCGGTGACACCGTCGATGTGGAAACGGCCGCCGGAGTCGTGGTGGCCGAGGGAGAGCCACAACCGCGCGCTCTCCACGAGCAGTTCCACACCGGTGTCACGCTCGAAGTCCTCGTCGCCGGTGGCCGCGACATAGCGCAGGACGGCATGGGCGATCCCGGCGTTGATGTGGAACGCGGCGGCACCGGCCGGCCAGTAGCCGGAGCATTCCGCGCCGTTGATGGTGCGCCAGGGGAACGCGGCGCCCTTCAGGCCGAGTTGGCGGGCGCGGGCACGCGCCGCCGGCAGAGTGTCCTGCCGCCAGCGCAGTGCCGCGGCGACACTGCGCGGATGGGTGAAGGTGAGCAGCGGCAGGACATAGATCTCGGTGTCCCAGAAGGCATGCCCGTCGTATCCGGAACCGGTCAGGCCCTTGGCCGGGATGGCCCGCTGCTCGGCCCGGGCGGCCGCCTGGAGTACATGGAAGAGCGCGAAGCGGACGGCCTGCTGGATCTCCGGGTCGCCCTCCACCTCCACATCGGCGTGGAGCCAGAAGTCGTCCAGAACGGCCCGCTGTTCGTCGAGGAGGCCCTGCCAGCCGGTGCTGCCGGCCTCGGCGAGCGCTGCCTCCGCCTGGTCCCGCAGGGCCGTGAGCGAGCGCAGCCCGGACCAGCAGTAGGAGACCAGTTTCTCCAGCCGCAGTTTCTCGCCGGGCTTGAGGTCGGTGATCACCGTGAGCCGGGCGACGTCGTCCGTGCTCTCGCTGGTGGTCCGGGTGCCGGCCGGGCCCTGCACGAGGTGATCGGCGGCGGCCGCGATCCGAAGCCCGCTCTGCTCGGTGCGGTGGATCAGCCGCAGCCGCATCCCCACGGCGTCGTGCTCCTCCGGCCGTAGCGGACAGTCCAGGGCCGCGGCGACCCGCGGGTCCGCGCTGGGCTGCGGCATGGGCTCGTTGGCGACGAGTTCGGACTGGATGACGATGCCCACCTCGTCCTCCAGCGGCTCCACCTCGTAGACGATCGCGGCGATGGCCCGATGGGTGAGGGAGACCAGACGGGTCGAGCGTACGCGGACGGCCTTGCCCACCGGTGAGACCCACTCGCACTCCCGGCGCAGCACCCCGTCCCGCAGATTCAGCACCCGTTCATGGGAGCGGACATGGCCGTAGCGCAGGTCGGCCTGCTCGTCGTCGACGAGGAGGCGGATGAGTTTGCCGTCGGTGACGTTGATGACCGTCTGGCCGGACTCCGGGTAGCCGTATCCGGCCTCGGCGTAGGGCAGCGGATGCACTTCGTACACGCCGTTGAGGTAACAGCCGGGCAGACCGTGCGGTTCGCCCTCCTCCAGGTTGCCGCGCCATCCGATGTGTCCGTTGGACAGGGCGAAGACCGATTCGCTCTGCGCCAGGACGTCCAGGTCCAGCCCGGACTCGCGGACGCACCAGGGCTCCACCCCGTACAGCGGATGGGTGATCACGGCACGTCCCCCTCCCCGCCGCCGTCCAGGGCATGACGACGACGCCGGGCGGGCCGGTGTCGGGTGGTGTCCTCAAAGATCCGTTCTGTCATATTCCATACCTTCCCGCTCGGGCGTCCCTCCATCCTCGCCGGTCCCGGGAACGGCGGGGCGAGTGCACTACGTGACGGGGCGGAACGCTCAGAGTGACTGGGTGGCCGGACCGTCGGCCGCGCTCCCGGACCGCCGTCCCGCGCTCGCGCTGCCCCACGGTGCACCGTTCATGTCCTAGTCCGCACAGACCGCCTGACCAGCGTCTTTTCCAGCCGGAGCCACCGCAGGCTGGAGTCCGGGGATGCGTTCCGGCGTGTGTTCCCGACGCCGGAACGCACCGGCATTGGCAGGAACGCTTCGAAGGGGGCCGTATGAGCCAGACATCCGCATCCGTCGCCTTCGGCGGCAGGCACAGCACCCGGAACGCCGGCGCCAAGGGTGCCCGAGGCGGCCGGCCCGCCGAGGTCCGCGCACTCGGTTTCCTGCGGATCGACACGGTCAGGGGAGCGGCACGGACCCACGTCCACAAGCCCGACGACGACGCTGCCGAACCGAGCCTGCTGCTGGGCGTCCACGCCGCCGGCCGGGCGGTCCTGGTCCGGCGGGGAACCAGCACGGCCTGCGGCCCGGACGACCTCTTCGTCTGCGACGGCGAGGAGTCGTTCACACTCCATGAGAGGGAGGACTTCGCACTGCATCTGGTGCGGATACCGAGGCGGGTCCTCGCGCTCACCGACCACCGGATACGGGCCCTGTGCGCGCGGGCCCCGTTCTCCGACGGCGCCGTGGCACCGCTGCTGGTTCCCCTCCTGCGGGAGCTCGTCGGCGCGCCGGACGCGTACACGCCCCGAACGGCCCTCCATCTGGCCGGCAGTGTCGCCGAGTGGGTGGCCCTGCTGGCGGTCGAGGACTGCGATGCCGGACCGCAGGACGCCGAGGAGCGGGACGCAGAGGTGCCGGAGCGCGATGCCCTGCTCCAGCGGGTACGTGCCCACGTCGACGCGAATCTGTGGGACCGGGGCCTGACCCCCGCGAGTGTTGCCACGGCGCAGCACATCTCGATCCGCTATCTCCACAAGCTTTTCGAGGACCACGACAGCACGGTCGGCCGGTGGATCCAGCACCGGCGGCTGGAGGAGGCGCGTCGGGAGCTGGCGCGCCCGGGGCGGGACGACACCACGGTGTCCGCGGTCGCGAGGCGCTGGGGGTTCGCGAACGCCACACACTTCAGCCGCAGCTTCCGCGCCAGGTACGGCATGTCGCCCCGCGACTGGCGAGAGGACCGGACCCGGCAGTCCCGGGGGACCGGCGACACGAACGGCTGACCGGCCCGAGCACCCACCGGAGTCGGGGCCGGGGCTGATCTTTCAGGGAGATCCCGCCGCGGACGCGACCGCGAGGCGCCGCCACTGCTGCGGCGACTGCCCGTGGACGGCCTTGAAGGCACGGCTGAAGTGCGCCGCGTTGCGGAAACCCCAGCGCGTCGCCACCACGGAGATGGAGCGGCTCACCCGGCCGCGCCGCGCGAGTTCCCGCGCGCACTCCTCGACCCTCCGACGCAGGATCAGCCTGCCCACGGTGACTCCCTCGCCCTGGAAGAGGCGGTGCAGATAGCGGACCGAGATCAGATGCGCCCGGGCGATGCCCTCCGCCGAGAGGCCGGGGTCGTCGAGGTGCTGGTCGATGTACCGGCGGATCGTCACGATCAGCTGCTGGGGCCCTGTACGAGGAGACCTGTCTACGGAGTCGTGGGCCTCGTAGGCATCGTCGACCAGGGCGGCCACCAGCTCCGTCACGATGCCGCCGAGCCGCTCGCCCACCGCCGCGGGGATGCGGGACGCCGTGTCGTCCAGGCGCCGCAGGAGGGGAGCCAGCAGCGCGGCCACCCCGTCCGACGGCGTGAGGGCGTGGGCCGTGAGGGCCCGCAGGACGTCCCCGGGGATGTGCAGGGCGTGTGCGGGGAGGCGGAAGAACAACACGCGGGCCGCATCCCGCTGTTCGACCGAGAAGGCCCGGCGCAGGTCCAGCAGCGCCAGTTGCCCGCTCTCCACCTCGGCACCACGGCCGTCCTGGACCAGCCGCACCGCCGCGCCCCGGGGGACCACCAGGGCGACCGCGTCCTCGGTGTCCGTGGCGTCCGCGGCGCCCTCCGCGTACGGGTGCGAGCCACGGGTGAGCCGCAGCGGCCCGGCCGCACAGGCGATCAGGCGGACGTAGCCGAAGTGATGCAGTGTCACGGTGCCCGGTACGGGTTCGCCCTGCCGTGGATGATCGTGGACGGGTGCCAGCCATCGCGCCACGACGGCGCCGACATCGGAGGATGCCGCGGCGCACGGCCGACCGGCCGTCCTGGACGGGGTGCTCACGTGGACTCCTTTGGGCCGCCCCGTGATGTGGTGAACGGTGCGCCGGAGCGGGGGACGGACGCCGCTCTCCACACCTCTTTCCGCGACTCCCCGGCGGTCACGGGGAGAGGCGTCGGGTCATCAGACGGCACCTCGTGCCATACGGGTTCGAGGTGTCGAACGGCAGCCGAAGTGTGCACGCAGGGGCACGGGTGAGTACGGTGCCCCGGCCCGTTCCACGGCAGCGGGCGCCCTAGGCTGGATCGCGCGTCCGGGCCGAGTCGCCTCCGCCGCCGAGCGTGTGCCTCCCTGCCCGGCAGCGGGTGCGGAGCCGATCCCCCGTACGGCCCATGATCCGCCCCAGGCAGGAGTTGTCCGTGGAAGAAGACGTTCCGGCCCTCGGGGCGAAGCCTGTCCTCGAACGGCCGGTACGAGCCTTCGTCCAGACGCACGCCTGTCCCGCGGCGGACGACACCGACCCGGTCGCCTCCAGGGCCCGCATGGCGGTGCTGTGGAACGGAGACGGCCGTGTCGAGCCCGATGTGGAGGAGGAATGGCTCGCCCTGCCGGGAGGCGACGGCAACCGGATCCGGGTGCGGATCCTCCGCCCCGCCGGCAGCGACGAACTCCTGCCGGTGGTGCTGTACCTGCACGGGGTGGGCTGGATGCTGACCGACGCGCACGCACACCGGCTGCTGGTGGCGGACCTGGTCCTCGGCGTGGATGCCGCCGTGGTGATCCCCGAGCACGACGGACCGGAGGACGCCCGGTATCCGGGCGCCGTCGAGCGGGCGTACACCGTGGCCCGGTGGATCGCCCGCCATGGCGCACAGTGCCGGCTGGACGGGACCAGGATGGCGGTCGTCGGCGCCAGCGCGGGCGCCCAACAGGCGGCCGCCCTCGCCCTGGTCGCGCTGGAGCGCGGCGAGCCGGCCTTCAGCCACCAGGTGCTGGTCTGCCCGGTGACCGACGCCGCGATGGACACCCACTCCTACGACCAGTTCGGGGAGGGTTACTTCCTCGGCCGGGCCGCCATGAGCGGATACTGGCGGCAGTACGCGCCGGATCCCGAGATCCGGACACTGGGCACCGTGTCCCCGCTGCGCGCGGCCACCCGCCGGCTGCGCGGCCTGCCGCCTGCCCTCGTCCTCACCGCCGAGGCCGATGTGCTGCGCGACGAGGGCGAGGCATACGCGGCGCGGCTGAGGGAGGCGGACGTCCCGGTCGTATCGGCCCGCTACCACGGCACGATTCACGGGTTCGTCCTGTTCGATCTGCTCCGCGGCACGCACGCGTCCCGAGCGGCCCGCATCCAGGCGACGGACACCTTGCATGCCGCCCTACACGCCGTCTGACCGGCCGGCGCGGGACTCCGGTCCGTCCGTCGCCTCGCCGCCCGGCCCGGAGTCGTCCCCGAGGGGGCCGCTGTCGCGGTGCCTCCGCCACTCGCTCGGCGACTGCCCGTACGCCGCCTGGAACCGCCGGCTGAAGTGGCTCGGGCTGCTGAATCCGCACCGTGCGGACACGGCCGCGACGGTGAGCCGGTCGTAGCGCGGCGCGGCCAGCATCTGCCGTGCCCTGGTGAGCCGTTCGGCGATCAGCCACTGCTCCAGGCTGATGCCCGCCTCGTTGAGCAGGAGGTACAGACGGCGCACCGAGATGGCGTGCTCGGCCGCGATCCGCCCGGGCGTCAGATCACGATCCGAGAGGTGGCGGCGCGCGTATCCGGTGATCCGGGTGAGCAGGGTGTCGTCCATGGCCGACCTCACGGTGTCGGTCTCCTCGACGTGCGCGGCCGACAGCAGCAGCGCCCGTACGAGATCCGCGGTGGCGCTCGCCAGGGCCGGCGACCCGGGATCGGCCTCGAGACCGCCCGGATCGCGCCACAGGCCGCGCAGATGCTGGAGCACGAGGTCGTACAGCGGGCTGGCGCGCAGTTGCAGGGAGGCCCTGACCACCATGTCCACCGGCACGTCCAGGCGGTTCATGTCGAACATGATGGACTGGGAGGCCGCGTCGCCGGACCAGCCGTATGTACGGGGCGACAGCTCGTGGAACACACAGATGTCGTCGGACCCCAACAACGTACGGCGGCCCGCCACTTCGGCTCGGTGGAGGCCCGCGGTCTGGAGCGAGACGGAGACCACGGGACGGCTGCGGTGATGGCGTACATGCCGCTCGTTGCGCCGCACCTCGAAGCCGGAGTTACGGGTGGCGAAGAGGCTCAGATCGCCCACCTGCCACGCCTCCATGCGGGCGTGGATGCCCGTCGGGGGCTCCTCGTGGACGATCTCATTGGGTACCAGCGAGTCCGTCAACGCATGCCGAAACGCCTCCACCCGCTCGCGCGGCGCCACTGTGCCGAGATCGAGCAGCAGCACCCCTGCCCCCCTCACCGATCGTCTCCACCGACACCATGCATCCTTGGCGGCCCACCCGCGCTCCCGCAACGTCCTGGGGAGAGCTGGGCGCTGGGGGTCACCTGGCCGTGCGCTCTCGGGCATGTCGACCGCCCGGGCGACGCCTACCGTTCCGCACGCACACGATTGCCGGAAGAAGAGGGATCCATGCAGTTCGGCATCTTCACGGTCGGTGATGTGACGACCGATCCGACCACGGGCCGTACACCGTCGGAACACGAACGCATCAAGGCGATGGTCGCCATCGCGCTCAAGACGGAGGAGGCCGGTCTGGACGTCTTCGCGATGGGCGAGCACCACAACCCGCCCTTCGTACCGTCCTCCCCGACCACCATGCTCGGCCATGTCGCCGCGCGCACCGAGAAGTTGATCCTGTCCACGGCCACGACGCTGATCACCACCAACGACCCGGTGAAGATCGCCGAGGACTACGCGATGCTCCAGCACCTGGCTGACGGCCGGATGGATCTGATGATGGGGCGCGGCAACACCGGTCCGGTCTACCCCTGGTTCGGGCAGGACATCCGCCAGGGCCTCGACCTCGCCAAGGAGAACTACGCGCTGCTGCACCGGCTGTGGCGCGAGGACGTGGTCGACTGGGAGGGCAAGTTCCGCACGCCGCTCCAGGGCTTCACCGCGACCCCGCGTCCGCTGGACGGCGTACCGCCGTTCGTCTGGCACGGCTCCATCCGCTCCCCGGAGATCGCCGACCAGGCGGCCTACTACGGTGACGGCTTCTTCCACAACAACATCTTCTGGCCCGCCGAGCACACCCGGCGGATGGTCCAGCTGTACCGGCGGCGCTACGCCCACTACGGTCACGGACGGCCGGAGCAGGCCATCGTCGGACTGGGCGGCCAGGTGTTCATGCGGAAGAACTCCCAGGACGCCGTACGGGAGTTCCGCCCCTACTTCGACAACGCGCCCGTCTACGGGCACGGACCGTCCCTGGAGGAGTTCACCGAGCAGACCCCGCTCACCGTCGGCTCCCCCCAGCAGGTCATCGAGCGGACGCTGACCTTCCGGGAGACGGTCGGCGACTACCAGCGGCAGCTGTTCCTGATGGACCACGCGGGCCTGCCCCTGAAGACCGTTCTGGAACAGATCGACATACTCGGGGAGGAGGTCGTGCCCGTCCTGCGCAAGGAGTTCGCGAACGGCCGCCCGGCCGATGTTCCGGACGCGCCGACGCATGCGGCCCGGGTCGCCGCCGCGGCGTCCGCGAAGGGGGAGACCGCGGCATGAAGCTGGTCGCCGTGTCCGCGGGGCTGAGCACCCCGTCCTCCACCCGTCTGCTCGCGGACCGCCTCGCCGAGTCGGTCCGCGGCGAACTCGCCGCTCAGGGCCAGGAGCTGGAGACAGAGGTCATCGAGTTGCGGGAACTGGCGGTCGCCGTCGCCAACAACCTGGTCACCGGATTCCCGGCTCCGCCCCTGGCCGCCGCGATCGACGCGGTGACGGGCGCGACCGGTCTGATCGTCGTGTCTCCCGTGTTCACCGCCTCCTACAGCGGGCTGTTCAAGTCCTTCTTCGACCTGATCGACCCGGACGCCCTGACCGGGAAGCCGGTCGTGATCGCGGCGACCGGCGGCACGGCGCGCCACTCCCTGGTCCTGGAGCACGCGCTGCGCCCGCTCTTCGCCTATCTGCGTGCGGCGGTCGTCCCCACCGCGGTGTACGCGGCGTCCGAGGACTGGGGATCCGGCGGCGACGCCTTCACCGAGGGTCTGCCCGCGCGCATCCGGCGGGCGGGCGGCGAGCTGGCCGCCCTCATGGCCGCCCGTGCGGACGAGGAGACACCCGAGGACGACGACGTCACCGCGCTCGAACGGCAGCTGTCCGACCTGCGCTTCGACTGAGGCACCGAGGACGGCCCCGGTGCGACGGGGCGGTCGGCCGACGAGCACCCCGGGCGGTGGTCAGGCCTTCGGCGGCTGGGTGGGGACGTGCAACGGGCGGGCCAGTCCGGCCACTGCCTCGTCCAGACGCTGAAGGTGCCGCAGCACCCGGTCGGTGACGCGGTCGTAGCGGGGGGCCCCGAGGGTGCCCGGCTTGAGCATGGACGCGATGCTGGGGCCCGTCTCGATCACGGCGTCGGACTGTTCGTCGCTGACGTGCGTGGCGATGGCCTCGATGTTGTGGACGATACGCCGGCCCGCCCCGCGCAGCCGGGGATCCGCCGCGATCGACGGGTGCGCGGGCAGCAGTTCGGCGGTCGCCGCCAGGGCGCGCGCGTGGTAGGCGCAGGTCTCCAGCATCGCCACGACATAGCGGGCGGTGTCCCGGCGGGCCCGCATCGGCGTGATCGGATGGGTCAGCGGCTGTGTCGAGGAACGCAGATCGGCCAGCGCCTGGTCCAGATCGCGTGCCCGGTCGAGCAGATTGACCGCGGGACCACCGCTGAGCTGGCCGACGGCGGCCTCGGTGACATCGGCGAGCCGGGCCAGCGTGGTGCCGAGGAGTTCGTTCGTACGGCGATCGGTGTGGACCGGCAGCACCACCGCCGCCGCGACGATTCCGCAGAACACCCCGAGGGCCGTCTCCTCGATGCGCAGCAGGAGCACGGCGGCGGTGTAGGTGTGCAGGACCGTGTACAGGAGGCCCAGCATGGCCGTGACGAAGAAGGACATCAGCGTGTACGACAGCGGTGCCGTGTAGAACATCGCGAAGATGAACAGCAGCACGAGCCCGAACGCCGACCATGTGTGGTGCCCGACCGCTCCGGCCAGCAGGATGCCCGCCACCACACCGAGGATGGTGCCCACCAGCCGGCGATAGCCCTTGACCAGGATCTCCCCGGTGGACGCGGTGTTGATGAACACGATCCAGCAGGTCAGCACAGCCCAGTACCAGCGCTGGCTGGAGAGGAACTCGCCGCCGACCATGGCCAGCGCCGATCCCACGGCCACCTGTACGGCGGCGCGGGTGGTGGGGCGCTGGAGCCCGGTGGCCTCCGCCTCCGGGCGGGCCGCCTCCTCGCTGCCGTCGATCGCGGCGTTCTCCGCGTCCAGTTCCTCGCGCGAGCGGGCGGTGGCGGGGGTGTCGTCGGACTCGTCCTGGGGTCCCTCGAAGGCGATCCGCAGTGCCAGGATGGCGCGCCCCAGCTCGCCGATCCCGCGGAAGACGTCCTGGACGGCGGCCGGCGCGTGCGGCAGGTTCTCCTCCTCGCGGTAGCCGAGGAGCCGGTTGCGCAGATGGGACACCGCTGTCCCGGTGTTCTGTGTGGCGGGCCGCAGGAGAAGCAGATGCAGCGCTTCGAGGTCGCGGCGCACTGCGGCGGTCGTCTCGTCCCGCTCGGGCAGCGGCCCGCCCGAGGGCACAGGGGCCCCCGGCAGATGCAGGGTGAGCGTGTCGGCCCGCTTCGTGCTGCGCGCGGTGAGCAGCAGCAGACCCAGCCGTTCGGCGGCGATCTCGGCATCGGCGATACGGCGCTGCACGGCCCGGGCCACCGCCTCGTCGGAGGTGCCCTCCTCCAGCCGCCCCTGGATCATCATGGCCGTCTCGTGCAGTGCCGCGGTCCTGCGGCGCACCTCGTCGAGCACCTTCTGCAGGTCGTCCGGCCCGGCGTCGAGCAGGTCGAGATGCGCCGAGATCAGTTGCGCGAGGCGGGCCCTGAACGCACGGCGCAGTCGGTCCAGGATCCCCGCGGGGGTGTCGGGCACCAGGGCGAAGCGCACCACGGCGCTGCACACGAAGGCGATGACGATCGCGATACAGAGCCCCGGCAGCGCCGGGACGGTCGCCCCGACGAAGAGGGAGAGGAAGTAGACCTGGAAGACGATCAGCCCCAGTGCCGTACCGCGGTCGCCGAACCGGCGGCCGTAGACGGCGCAGAAGATGAGCCCGACGAAGGCGAGGTCCCCGGCCACCCGGTAGGAGTGCAGCAGCGCGCTCAGCGACACCGAGGCCAGCGCCACGGGAAGGCCCAGGGCCAGCGTGACGGCCTGGGGTGTCCGCTCCTTCTCGCGGATGGCGAACGTCGCGACCATGGCCGCGATGGCCCCCGCCACCAGATGCGACACGTCGGCCCGCAGGAAGGCCAGGACGGCGAGGGTGAGCGCGATGGAGCACACGGTCCGCAGCCCGGCCGTGAGCCGCAGCAGCCCGGGGTCCGACGCCGCGATGCGTGCCCATGTCTTCGCCCCGACCGACCGGCTCGCCATGCACCCTCCGCCGCACTCGCCCGTGTCCCGTCATGATCCCTTCCCAGCATCGCACGAGGGGAGGGACGGCAGGGGTGCCTGGGAAAGCGCAGCGCGCACCGGTGTCCCGTCTGCCGGGGGACCGGTGCGCGCTGTGGGCCGGGGTCAGACCGCCGGCGCCGGGTAGGTCGGGTACTCCACCCCGGAGACGTACTGGACTACGCGGATGACCTGGCAGGAGTAGCCGAACTCGTTGTCGTACCACAGGTAGAGGATCGCGTTGTCGCCCTCGACCTTGGTGGCGCCCGCGTCGACGATCGAGGCGTGGCGCGAGCCGATGAAGTCGCTCGACACCGCGTCGGGGGCGGTGGTGAAGTCGATCTGGCGCTTCAGCGGCGACGTCAGCGACACGTTGCGGAGGTAGTCGAGGACCTCCTCGCGGGTGGTCTCCCGCGCGAGCTGAAGGTTGAGGATCGCGATCGACACATCGGGCACCGGGACCCGGATCGAGCTGCCGGTGATCCGCGCCTTGAGGTCGGGCAGCGCCTTGGCGACGGCGGAGGCGGCACCGGTCTCGGTGATCACCATGTTGAGCGGCGCCGACCGGCCACGACGGTCGGACTTGTGGTAATTGTCCAGCAGGTTCTGGTCGTTGGTGAACGAGTGGACCGTCTCCACATGGCCGCGCAGCACGCCGTACTCGTCCTCCATCGCCTTCAGCGGCGGGACGATCGCGTTGGTGGTGCACGAGGCGCAGGACAGGATCTGCTCGTCCGGCTTGAGTGTGTCGTGGTTGACGCCATGGACGATGTTGGGGACGTCGCCCTTGCCCGGCGCGGTCAGGACGACCTTGTCGATGCCGGGGCGCAGATGCTTCGACAGACCCTCGCGGTCGCGCCACTTGCCCGTGTTGTCGATGAGGATGGCGTCCTTGATGCCGTACGCCGTGTAGTCGACCGAGGTCGGGTCGTCGGCGTAGATCACCTTGATCTCGTTGCCGTTGGCGATGATCGCGCTGTTCGCCTCGTCGACGGTGATCGTGCCCTGGAACTGCCCGTGGATGGAGTCACGGCGCAGCAGCGAGGCGCGCTTGACGAGGTCCTCGCCGGCCCGGCCGCCGCCCCCGCGCACGACGATGGCGCGCAGCCGCAGACCGTTGCCGGAGCCGGACTTCTCGATGAGCAGTCGGGCGACGAGCCGCCCGATGCGGCCGAACCCGTAGAGGACGACATCGCGCCCCGCACCGTGCTCGATCTTGTTGGCGCCCGTCGCACCGGCGACGGCCTCGGCGGTGAACTCCGCCACCGACAGACCGCGGTCGTCGCTCTTGTACGTCGCGGCGAGCATGCCGATGTCGATCTGGGACGCGCCGAGGTCGAGCGCGGCGAGGGCCTGGAGGAAGGGCATCGTCTCGGTGACCGAGAGTTCCTCACCGGCGATCTGCCGGGCGAAGCGGTGGGTCTTGAGGATGCTGACCACCGACTTGTTCACCAGGGAGCGGCTGTGCAGCAGGACGGTGACGTCCCGCTCACGGTGCAGCTTCCCGATGATCGGGATCATCGCCTCCGCGGTCTCCTCGCGGTTCTTCCAGTTGGTGAACGAGTCGTCATTGACAGTCACAGGTTTATCTTTCGAGCTAGGCGGCGCTCATATGCTAAACCCACGTTGACTTCGATCTTGCGGTGGGTGGGCCGGGGGGTCGTGCAACGGTGCGCGACCGGGCCCCGTTCCGGCCTCGCGCCCCCGCTGTCCCGGCCCGGGACGGCGAAGAGCCCGGCGGCACGTGGTCGCCGGGCGTCGAGCGCAGGGTGTCGGGCACTACATGTTGATCATGTGGCCGGCCAGGCCGTGGAGGGCCTCCTTGACCGCTTCGCCGAGGGTGGGGTGTGCGTGGACGTTGCGGGCGACCTCGTGGACGGTGAGGTCCCACTGCTGGGCGAGGGTGAGTTCCGGGAGGAGCTCGGTGACCTCGGGGCCGATGAGGTGCGCGCCCAGCAGCTCACCGTGGGTGTTGTCGCTGATGATCTTCACAAAGCCGACGGGCTGCCCCAGGCCGTGGGCCTTGGCGTTGGCGGTGAAGGGGAACTTGGCGACCTTGACGTCGAAGCCCCGCTCGCGTGCCTGGGCCTCGGTCCAGCCGAAGCTGGCGACCTGCGGCTGGCAGTAAGTGGCCCGCGGGATCATGGTGTAGTCGAGTTCCATGGTCTCCGCGTCGGCAATGGTCTCGGCGGCCACGATGCCCATGGACTCGGCGGCATGCGCGAGCATCAGCTTGGCGGTGACGTCCCCGATCGCGAAGATGCGCGGCACGCTGGTGCGGCAGCGCCCGTCGACCTCGACCGCACCGCGCTCGGTCAGCCGCACCCCGGTGTTCTCCAGACCGTAGCCCTGGACGTTCGGGGCGAAACCGATGGCCTGAAGGACTTTGTCCGTCTCCAGCGTCCGCCGCTCGCCGCCCTTGTTGACGGTGACGCGCACCCGGGGGCCGGAGTCGTCGATGCTTTCGACGGCGGTTCCGGTGAGGACCTCGATCCCCAGCTTGCGGTAGTGCTTGGCCAGTTCCTTGGAGATTTCCTCGTCCTCCAGCGGGACCATACGGTCCAGGAACTCGACGATGGTCACATCCACGCCGTAGCTGCGCAGGACGTAGGCGAACTCCACGCCGATCGCGCCCGCGCCGGCGATGACGATGCTGCCGGGCAGGGTCTCGCTGAGGATCTGGCTCTCGAAGGTGACCACCCGCTCCGACAGGGCGGTACCGGACAGCAGCCGGGGACGGGCGCCGGTCGCGAGAATGCAGTGGCCGAACGTCACCGTCTCGGTGCTGCCGTCCGCGAGGGTCACCACCAGGGTGTGGTCGTCGGTGAAGGTGCCGCGCCCGTCGAACTGGGTGATGGCGTTCTTTTTCATCAGGTAGTGAACGCCCTTGACCCGGCCGTCGGCGACCTTACGGCTGCGTTGGAAGGCCGCCCCGTAGTCGACGGACACCTCCCCGCCGATGCTGATCCCGTACGCCTTGGCCTCGTTCGCGACGAACTGCACCATCTCGGCGTTGTGCAACAGGGCCTTGGAGGGGATACAGCCCACGTTCAGGCACACGCCTCCCCAGTACCGCTCCTCGACCACCGCGGTGGACAGACCCAGTTGCGCGCTACGGACCGCGGCGGTGTAGCCGCCGGGCCCCGCTCCCAGAACAAGAACATCAAAATGTTGGCTCACAAGGCATCGATCCTTCTCCGATGAGCTCCGGTACGCAACCTCAACCGCCGTACGCCCCCCGGGCGTTGTCTGGGCTCGCCCCTTCGCGGAACGGCCGGTCAGGGCTCGCGGCGCTCGTGCGCCGCCTGTTCCAGCGCCGTCGCCTCCGCCTCGGCCGATCCCACCAGATACGCGACGATGCCGTGCAGACCCCAGCGTCCGTAGATCCCGGCGGGGGTTGAAGATCTCGGCGATGGCGTAGTGGCCGCGGCGCACCACGTAGTAGTCCATGAGGTTCACCGAGGTCCACGGGATGAACAGATAGAGCACCAGCAGCAGGAAGTTGTTGAAGTTCTGCAGGAAGTGGGACGTCGCGGCCAGCGCGCCGACGACAGAGAGCGCTGCGGTGAGGCCGAGGGTGACCAGCCGTACGCCCACCGTCGGCCGCACCCTCGTGAAGGAGTCGATGCCGCTGATCAGCGTGAGCGATCCGCCGTACATGTTGAGCGCCGTGACGGACACCAGGCCCAGCGCGGCGAACAGCAGCACGATGGCGCCGAAGCCGCTGAACACCGTGTCGCCCGCGGCGTTGATCGAGCGGATCGTCTCGAAGTCCTTGCCCGCCCAGGCGGCGAGCAGGGCGCCGAGGGTCATCAGCCAGACGCCGCCGAGCGCCGAGCCGAAGTAGGTCCAGTAGAAGGTCTTGCGGACCGTCACGTGCGGCGGAAGGCAGCGCGAGTAGTCCGAGACGTAGATGGCCCAGCTGATCTGGTAACCGGCGACGACACCGAACTGGGCCAGGAACGGCGTCCACCGGAAGCCGCCGAGGTCGAACGAGCCCGGCGGGTAGTGCAGGTTGACCAGGGCAGCCACGGTGAAGATCCCACTGGCGACCTCGCGTATTCGGCTGTCGCGTATTTCTCTCTGCATGAGGTTCCCTGGTGACCGTCTGTGGTCGTGCCGACCAGTTGGCAACAGGGGGAGGGGCTGTCACCGCAGGTGTCCCGGCCCGGGCAGGCGTTGAGCGAGACAGTCCCCAGTCCGAGTCTGGGACGCGCGGCTATACCGCTCCAGCTACTTGACGCGGATGTCATGCAGCGGGCGGAGGCGCGACAGCTGGTGGGTTGAGGCGGGCGAAGCCTTCCTGACGCTGGTAAGGGAAGTACGGGTAGGGCGCTGTCTTGCCGCTCGCCGCATCGAGTTTCGCCATCTGCTCGGGCGTGAGCGTCCAGCCGACGGCACCGAGGTTCTGGCGAAGCTGGTTCTCGTCGCGGGCGCCGATGATGACGGAGGAGACGGTCGGTCGCTGCAGCAGCCAGTTGATGGCGATCTGCGGAATGCTTTTGCCGGTCTCCTGCACGATCTCGTCGAGGGCGTCGACCACGCGGTAGAGGTGTTCGTCCTCGACCGGCGGGCCGTAGTCCGCGGTGTGGTGCAGTCGGCTGTTGGTCGGTAGCGGCTGGCCGCGGCGGACTTTGCCAGTGAGCCGTCCCCAGCCGAGGGGGCTCCAGACGAGGGCTCCGAGGCCCTGATCGAGCCCGAGGGGCATCAGCTCCCATTCGTAGTCGCGGCCGATGAGGGAGTAGTAGACCTGATGTGCGACATAGCGCGGGTGGCCGTATCTCTCCGCGCTCGCGAGGGACTTCATCGCCTGCCAGCCGGAGAAGTTGGAGATGCCGAGGTAGCGGACCTTCCCTGCTCGTACGAGATCGTCGAGTGTGGACAGGACTTCCTCGATCGGCGTGCCGGCGTCAAAGGCGTGCAGCTGGAACAGGTCGATGTAGTCGGTGCCGAGCCGGCGCAGGGCGTCCTCGCATGCGGTGATCAGGCGCGAACGAGAGGAGCCCGCATCGCCTGGGCCTTCGCCCATCGGCAGGCTGGTCTTGGTGGACACGATCACCTGGTCCCTGCGGCCTTTGATCGCTTCGCCCAGCACCTCCTCGGAGGCCCCGCCGGAGTAGACGTCAGCGGTGTCGAACATCGTGATCCCGGCGTCGAGGCAGATGTCCACGAGACGGCGTGCTTCGTGCGCATCGCTGTTGCCCCAGGCGCCGAACAGCGGCCCTTGGCCGCCGAAGGTTCCGGCGCCGAAACTCAGTGCGGGGACCTTGAGGCCGGATGCGCCCAGCCGCCTGTATTCCATGGCTGTTCCTCTCTCGCCGCCCGCACCTAACTAATGGGCTTGGAGTTCCGTTAGTGTGGAGTCTCAACATAGCAGGCGCGAGTGATTAACGAAACTGGAGTCCCGTTATGGGGTTTGAGGGTGCGGATCCGGGGACCGTCCGTCCTGGAGGGCGCACGGCGCGGGTGCGGTCGGCGGTGCTGCAGGCGGCTGGGGACGCCTTGGCGGAGCATGGCTTTGCCCATCTGGACCTCGCCGACATCGCGCGCCGGGCCGAGGTGGGCAAGACCACCGTCTACCGTCGCTGGGGAACGGTGACCAGCCTGGTGGCCGATTTGCTGGTGGACATGGCCGAGCAGTCACTGCCGCGTACCGAGACCGGCTCGCTGCTCGGTGATCTCAAGGCCAACGCCCGGCTCGTGCAGCGCACCTTGGCCGACCCGCGGCAAGGAGCGCTGTTCAAGGCAGTGATCGCCGCCGCCACCTGCGAGGCGAAGACAGCCGAAGCCCTGCACCGCTTCTACGACATCCGCGTCAAGGAGTGGGCACCCTGCGTTCAACAGGCCGTCGACCGGGGCGAGGTGCCCGAGGGCACCGATGTCCACGAGGTGATCCGTGCTGTCTCCGCCCCCCTCTACTACCGCCTGCTGACCAGCAGCGACCGCCTCGACGAAGCCGCCGCAGACCAGGCCGCCGGGGCCGCAGTGGCTGCAGCGCGTGCGGGAGCGTACCTGCGGGGCGACGAAGGTCGTGCGTGACCGGCTTCCCGCATCCGTCGCTGAGCGGGGGTCACCGTGCGTGATCTCCGGGGGCATAGCGTTTCCAGGTTCCTCCGGCCTCTTCGGCGAGCCGGGTGGTGTGGTCGTCGTTGTAGCCGAGCATCCGGGCGATCACCGGAGCGGGGGCTTGGAGGACGAGTTGGCGGATCGCCGCTGTGCGTCCTGGCCGGGTCGGGAAGCCCAGTTGGCGGAGCCGAGGTGCCATGGCTTCCGGGGTCATGGGCTGTGCGGCCCGGCGGCCGGGGAAGAGCCATCGGGCTTCGGGGTTGGTCGCGGTCTTGGTGTTCGGTCGCTGCCCCAGGTAGTTGAGCAGCATTCCGTCGAACGGGGCGGGAACGGGCGACGGTGGGTCGCCGAGCCGGACAAGGACTTTGCCGTCCTCGTGCTGGACGTCGTCGCTGCTGAGTCTGGCGATCCGCGTAAGCGGCTGGGCGTAGAGGAGGACAAGGACGGCGGCCACGCGGTCTTGGAGCGGGATGTCGTCGTGGTTCACGAGCTGTCGCAGCAGCGCGAGCTGTTGGTGCTGGGTGATCGGAGCGGGATTCGCCGTCGAGCGGTGCGGGATGGTGACGGTCGGCATGTGCTTGGACTGCATGGCCCAGCGGAGGAAGGAGTGGGTGAGGCGCCGGGCGGTGTAGCCGCCTGCGTACCAGGTGTCGACATCGGCCTGGGTGCAGTTGGCGAGGGCGTGTCCGCGCTGGGCGAGGTGGTCGAGGAAGTTGATTGCAAGGTAGTGCTTGTTGCGGGCCTGCTGGGTCTGGCTGCTGGTGAGCGGGCCACTGCCGGCCAGGGTGCGGAGGCGGCGTTGGATGTGCCTGGTGGCGAAGAGGTCCAAGAGCTTGCGGTGCTCGGGGTCGCTGACGGTAGGCAGTTTCTCGGCGAGCCACCGCTGGAACAGCAGCAGATGCCGGTCGGCCGGCGGCAGGACGTCGCACTGCATGAGCAGGTCGCGCAGGTAGGCGACCGATCGCCACGGCGTGAGCCGGCTCAGTCCCTCGTGGGTGAGTGGGACTTGGTTGCGGGCCAGGGCCTGCAGGTTCTGCTGGACGCGCGGTTGGTTGGTCCGGGTCAGCCCGCCCCAGGGGCGTTTCATCTGTCGGAGCGTGTCGAACTGCGGGAGGAGTTCGGGCCGGATGCGGCCGGTGCCGTCGTCGAGGAGTTCGTGGAGGCGCTCGGCCAGGACGCATCGGCCGCAGATTCCGCGGCGGTAGCGTCGTGCTTCCTGGCCGCACTGTCCGCAGGTGAAGTCGCCGAGGCCACCGGCGCAGTCGGGGCAGAGCCTGCCGCCGTCCGGCGCGAGGCCCGGGGGGAGCCGCTCGACACCGCAGCCTGTGCAGGTTCCGTAGGTCTCCAGGGCCTGGGCGTAGCAGCCCGCGCAGAGGTAACCCTCGGGCCAGTGGGCTGCCCCGAGCCGAACGGCCCGGCGGCATCGCGCGCAGAACAGGTCTTCGTCACGGACGCGAGTGCGGCTCATCCTTCGGGTTGGATGCGGGCACGTTGAGGACGGACGGCCGACAGGTCGACGACTGCATCGCCGGTGGCGACCTTGCGGATGACGGCGTTCTCCGCCTTGGTAGCGATCAGATCGGTTGGGGTGCAGTCGAAGATGTCGCAGAGCGCGGCCAGCACCGGCAGGGACAGCCGCTCGGGAGTCCCGGTAACCAGGCGGTGGACCTGCGAGAGGGAGAGGGTGATGCCGCGCTCGGCAAGCGGCGAAGCGAGCTCGCTGGTGGTGAACATCCCGGCGGCAGCCATCTTTTCGCGCAGACGCCACTGGTGGCTGACCTGGCGTTTCATCAGGCCCTCCTCGCAGGCTTGAGCGCGGCCTCGACCGTGGCGTCCGGGGCGCGACGCAGGGTGCGGGTGCGGAAGTCGGAAGACACGCAGGTGTAGATGGAGGTGGTGGACGCGTGATCGTGGCCGACCTGCCGCATCGCGGGCCTCACCTCGCTGATCCACTGGTCGACGATCTCGACCGACCACTCCCACACGGTCAGCACGCTGCGGCGCTTCGGGGGCAAGCCCTTCTTCGCCTTGCCGTGGCGGACATAGCAGATGCCGTACTCGCCGAACTCCGCCCCGTCGGGGTTGCGGCCGAAGTCGGCCGTGTCCAGCATCCGCGTCTCGTTGCGCCGCAGCCCATAGGCGTACGCAGTCTTGAAGAGCATCGCGTCGCGGAAAGCGGGCAGCCAGCCCTTGCGGCCACGTCCGCGGACCCGGCTCACCTCGTCGTCGGCGTGGTCGAAGAACGTCTGTAACTCATCCCGGGTGAAGGCCCGTTTCGGGGCCTCTGCCTCGCACTCCTGCATGGGCACGGCGGTATTCCACTCGTGACACACCTGGATCGGATGGGTGCCGAAGCGGCGTTCACACTCCGCCGCCCAGCCGTAGGCCGGGTCGGTGGCGTAATCGCAGAACAGACGCACCGCCACCTGGTAGCCGCGCAGCGTCGAGCGGACACAGCCACGGACAGCCCGCAGGTCACCGAACCACTCGTCCGCCAGCATCGAGGACCAGCTCCACGGAAAGGCATCCGCGTGCGCGGCGAACGCCCGCACCTTTCGCTCGCGGCCATTGATGGTCGACAGCGCGAGGTTCCGGGCCAGCTGCTGGTTGCGCCAGCCGTCCAGCATCGCTTCGAAGACCTGCTCCTCCGGCCGCAGCAGCGGCACCCCGTCGGCCAGGTGGAGCCGTGCGGCCCCAGGAGTCACCACGTTGTCGCTTACCAAATTGTCACGCTCCGTAGATCGCATTCGCCGCGGAAATCTCGCATCAGATGCGAAGCGTGGAGCGGAGCAGCAGGTCAGCCATCCGATCGAGTGAACCGGAACGACGTGGCCCCGGCCGGTCAGCTACCGTCCCAATAGACCCTGGCGAACCGCTTACCTGCTGATCAGCAGCTTCACAGAGCCTGCTTCACCAACGCGGCACAGACGCCGCCAGTTCGCATCGGATGCGATACGCGCCGGTTCGAAGATGACCAGGAAGGTGTACGTCAGGATCCGCTCGGCCCGGTGGATGATGTCGTAGCCCACGAGTGCGATCACGAAGGCGACCAGGGTGACCACGACGACCCACAGCCTGACGCTGCCGTGCACCGTGGTGTGCAGCGCGTCGCCGGCGAGGATGGTGTTGAAGACGTTGAACCCCGCGTACTGCACATAGGCGAAGAGCCACACCAGTAGGGCACCGACATACCCGAACTGGGGCCGGGACTGGATCATCTGGGGCAGGCCGAGCCGGGGGCCCTGGGCCGAGTGGAAGGCCATGAAGAAGGTGCCGATGACGGTGCCCGCCATGATCGCGACGAGCGACCACAGGAGGTTGCCGCCCTCGGTGATGCTGATCAGACCCACCGCGAGGGTGGCGATCTGCGCGTTGGACATGAACCACAACGGGCCCAGATGCCACAGCTTGCCGTGTCGCTCGTCCAGGGGGACATAGTCGATGGACCGGCTCTCGAGGCCCGACACCCGGGGCTCTGAAGCAGTGGTCACGGCGCCTCCCGGGTGCTGATCCATCACTGGGGCCACATTCGCCCCCGGACGTCCCGGGTCAAGGCCGTCGACCACCCGGACCGCGCCACGCGGTCCGGGTGATCATGCCCTACGACATCCGGGGACCCCGTCGTCAGGGGAACTGGGTGACCTTCGACGGAACGGTGTCGGTGCCCGAGGTGGGGGCGCCGGTGTCGTTGACGACATGGGCGTACTGGCCCTTGCCGCCCAGCGAGATCACCAGCAGGTCGTGCATTTTGATCCCCGCTTTCACGGGCACCTGGAAGCCGTGGGCCTGGACGATCGTCGGATCAGCCGTGTAGTTGCAGTAGCTGCCCAGGCCCCATGCCTCATGGACGTTCACCGTGTCGGCGACCTTGTAGGCCGCGTAGCCGACGATGCCGTCGTGGGTGATGGCGGCCGCGTTCGGGGCGTCGTAGGCCTTCTCGTTCTGGAAGAAGATCGTGCGGCCCCGTTCGCCGCTCCACAGCACGTCGTACTTGTTGAAGTGCTCCACGAAGAGTCCCGTGGCCAGGACGTCGTCGCCATTCACGCGCAGACCGTAGTCGGCTCGGTTGGTGTTCCAGCCCACCCCGTCCCCGTGGTCGGCGCGCCAGATCCAGGTGTGGTCGATGACGACGTCGTCGCTGTTCACGACGACGGAGTTGGTGGCCAGCCCCGGGCCCGCGCCGCCGATGCGAATGAAGACGTCCTGCATGGTGGTGGGATCGGCGGAGTGGTCGGCCGTCGAACCAGGCTGGCCGATCTGCAGGAGCGTGTCGGAGTTGACGGCGCCGGCGTCGATGAGGAAGCCCGCGAGCCGCACTCCGTCGACGTCCGCCACGTGCATCGCGTCGATGCCGTTGTCGGGGACGAGGGTGGCCAGACCGAGGCCGAGCACGACCGTGTCGGGCCGTGTCACGTCGAGGGTCTGGTCGAGGTGGTAGATCCCCGGGGTGAACAGCAGATCGAGGCCCTGGGCCAGCGCGGTGTTGATCGTCGCGGCGGTCGCGCCCGGCTTGACCACGTAGAACTGGTCCAGAGGGATCGAGGTGCCCGCGTCGGCGGGCCAGGACACGCCACGGGCGTTGGTGCGCTTGGCGGGCACGAAGACCTTGTAGTTGCTGCCGTCCAGATACAGGAACGGCTTCTCGCGGGAGACCGGGGTGGTGTCCAGCGTGGTGTACGGGCCGGAGTCGAAGTTGGTCGCCGGGGCGCCCTGGACGCCGGTGAACGTCATGTTCCACACGCCGTTGGTCCAGCCGCCGACCGAGCTGTCACGGGTGTACCACTGCTGCTGGGAGTACGGCCCCACCGTGCCGTCGATCTTCGAGTCGGCGATATAGCCGCCGGAGGCCCAGCCGTAGCCGTTCGGGGCGAGGTTGAGTCCGCCCTGAACGTGGATGCGGCGGAACGGCGCGGCCTGCGCCACGGCCCACCGGTCGGTGCCGTTGGCAGGCTTGAGGGCGAGGTTCTCCGCAGAGCGCCAGAAGTTCTGGGTGGCGTTGCCGTTGAACCAGCCCGCGTCGACGGTGATGTCACCGTTGATCTGGGTGTCGTCGGGGTTCAGACCTAGTCCAGAGATCGAGGTGTAGAAGCCGAGTTGGGCGTTGATCCCGTTGTAGGTGCCCGGCTTCAGCAGGAACTGGTAGCGGCCGGAGCCGAACTGGCTCGACTCCTGCTGGGCGAAGACCTCGTCGAACTTCTGCTGGAGACCGGGCGTGGACGGATCCACGACGATGACGTTGGGTCCGAGGTCGCCACCGCCCTGGACGGGAGGAGTGCCGCCGGACGAGGCCGTGTGGACCGCGACCTCCCACAGGGAGTAGCCGTAGCCGGTCGCGCGGACCGTCCCGTAGATCCGGAGATAGCGCCCCGAGCCGCTGACGTCGTAAGAGGCCGTGCCGCCGCTTGCCCCGGTCACGCTCCTGAGCGTGGTCCAGCTCCCGCCGTCGTCCGAGGCCTGGATCTGGAACTCCTTGGCGTAGGCGGCCTCCCAGATCAGGTCGACCTTGCACAGGTTCCGCACCGATCCCAGGTCGACCTGCACCCACTGCGGGTCGGAGGCCTGGCTGGACCAGCGGGTGCCGGTGTCACCGTCGAAGGCGGCGGAGGCGGGGGTGCCCGCGTTCTCCGTGGAGGAGGCGGAGGCGGGCCTGCCCTTCGCGGCGTCGGCGGAGTCGCAGGAGGGCGCAGTGGTGCCGGAGGTGCCGAAGACCTGGAACTCCCAGAGGGAATAGCCCCACTGGGTGGCGCGGTGGACGCCGTACATCCTGACGTAGCGGCCCTGTCCCGACACGTCGAGGGCGTCGATGCCGCCGTCGCCGCCTGTCACTGACTTCAGGTCGGTCCAGGTGCTGCCGTCCTGGGAGGCCTGGATCTTGTAGTCCTTGCTGTAGGCGGCCTCCCAGTTGAGGACGACCTTGGTGATCGAGGCGGTGGAGCCGAGGTCGACCTGGAGCCATTGCGTGTCGCCGGCGGCGGACGACCAGCGGGTGCCGGTGTCGCCGTCCACGGCGTCGGCGGCGGGCGTCCCGGGGTTCTCGTCGGAGGACGACGTGGCTGTTCTGCCCTGGGACAGCGGGGTCTCGGCCGCGGCCGCCGCGGCGGCCGGGGAAGGGATGGCGGGCAGGGTGAGGAGCGCTGCCGTGGCGGCCAGCGCGACACCCAGGGATCTGAGTCTCATATGGGGTTCCCTGCGGGTGCGGTGAACGGGTGATCACGACGAGCGATGGCGTGCGGAACCGCGTTGCCTGGTGCGCAGATGGGCCCGGAGTGCGGCTGCCTGTGCCTCCCCGATCGGCGTGGGGAGTGAACGGGCCCGAGAACCGGCTTAGTTCATGACTTGATTTAACGGATGAGGCTAGAGGGCGGGCAAGCCCCCGGACACAGGAATCTTTTCAACTCCTGGCCACGGGGGCGAGGGCGGAGGGAGGGCGTGCGTTCAAGAAGTGGCGTGGGTGGGTGCCGGGCACCGGTCCTGCCCCTGGAGCCCTTGACGCCGTTCCCCGGGGCCCGGCGAACGGCTCAGGGGCGGGGGTCAGGGACGCGACGGTCTGCGCGGTGACGGACGGGCAGGGGAGGGGGCCGTCGGGGCGGCCCCCCGGTCCGTGGACGGGGCCGGGTGCGATCGGTTCCCGGTCGGGCGGGAGTAGATCCTGTACCGGTCCAGCGCCTTGTCCAGCTCCATCAGGATGGGCTCCGGCAGGACACCGTCCTGCGCGTACCTCAGGATGTGTTCCGCCACGACGCGCAGCTTGGTGTTCGTACGCTGTGAGACGTCCCGCAGGACGCGCCAGGCCTCCTCGGGCGCGATCCGCCCGATGGCGACCACGGCGCCCATCGCCTGATCGATGCGGGCGTGCGAGGAGACGGCCTGGCGGAGCTGTGCGTTCTCCTCGAGAAGCCGTTCGTGCTCCATTGCCAGGTCAGCGGCGGACAGCAGCCGCAGCGGGTGCCGGTCGGATATCGCAAAGAACGCCATGGTGTGTTCCCGGGTCGGACGGGCGGTCGCGGTTACAGCTTCCCCCAGGCAGGCGTCGTAGACGAATCGGATCCGGCCTCTCGCGCGAGGCCGGGACGGCGGCGTGTGTCGCCTGGACCGACGAGCTCGGTCCCGGGTGGAAGCGGGGGCGGGCGGAGCAGCGCACGGTGGCCTCGGCCCGCGATGCGCGGCGCCCGGCGGCTGTGTCGGTTTCACCGGAAGGGCGGCCGTCATCAGGGCGAACGCTGCCCGGCGCGATCCCCTTGGCGCTGCTCGTCCGGCAGTACCGGGGCCCGGGTTGCGTGTTCACGCAATGCTGCAGAATGTTACTTTCAGTCACGACGCCCGCGATTGACCTCGGCATCTCCTCGGTGCCTGCCGCTGCCTCCTGGATGTCGCTGCCCAGGCTTGCAGGAATTCCCTGCCGGATCTCCACCTTCGCCGCCGGCCGATGTGGGGCGTGGTGTCGTCGAGAGCTCCCTCTCGAAAGAGCTCCCTCCCGAAAACCTGGGCATCGCCCAAGGAGGTCTGCCATGCCCGAAATTCCCCGGCGGCACTCTCGGCGCACGTTTCTCTCCACCTCGGCTGCCGCGATGCTGCGGCAACCACAGGAGCCTTCGTCGCGCCTTCCAGGAAGCCGGCCGCGACGCTCGGCAGTACGGACATCCGCCCCTTTCATGTCGGTGTCGCGGAAGGCGATCTTGCTGATCTCCGTCGGCGCATCATCGCGACGCGGTGGCCGGACCGTGAGGCTGTCCGCGATCAGTCCCAGGGCGTCCAGTTGGCCAGGATCCAAGATCTCGCACGCTACTGGGGGACGTCCTACAACTGGCGGAACATCGAGGCCAGGCTGAATTCCTTGCCGCAGTTCCTGACCGAGATCGACGGGCTCGATATTCATTTCCTTCACGTGCGCTCTCGTCATCCACACGCCCTGCCGATGATCCTGACCCACGGTTGGCCGGGCTCGATCCTGGAATTCCTCGAGGTGATCGACCCGCTCACCGACCCCACGGCTCACGGGGGACACGCGGACGATGCCTTCCACCTCGTCATACCCTCGATGCCCGGCTACGGCTTTTCGGAGAGGCCGACGAGTACCGGCTGGGGCCCGGACCGCATCGCGCGAGCCTGGGACGCATTGGACTCGCCCGTGGGATTGGCCGCATGGATGTACGACAAATTCGCCGCGTGGACGTACAGCGGCGGCGAACCGGAGCAGGTGCTCACCGTGGACGAGATGCTGGACGACATCACGCTCTACTGGGTGACCAACACCGCGGTCTCCTCCGCTCGGCTCTACTGGGAGAACAACGCCAACAACTTCAGCGCCGTGTCGGTTTCCGTCCCGGCCGCAGTCACCGTGTTTCCTGGCGAAATCTACCAGGCACCACGGAGTTGGACCGAACGCGGTTATGAGCGCCGCCAATGTCGGGACCGGGTACACCTAGGCGCTGCGCGGTCGGCGGGCCGTCTTCTGGGCTGTGGTCTTCTTGGCCGCGGTGTCCTTTGCGGTCTTCTTCGCGGGTGCCTTCTTCGCCGTCCTCCCGGAGGCCGCTTTCCCGGCCGCGCTCTTCTTCGGCAGCTCGTGCACCTCGGCCTCCGCGCCCTCGCCCCGGGACGCCTTGGCCTGTGCCACGGAGTCCCGGAGCGCGGTCATCAGATCCAGCACCGCGCCCGTCCCGGCCTCCGGCTGCGGTGCCTGGGGCAGGGCGTGCCCCTCCCGCTTGGCCTCGATCACCTGCTCCAGTGCCTCCGTGTAGTGGTCGACGAAGTCGGGGCCTTCGAGGCTGTCCCGGGTCATGCGCCCGATCAGGTGCTCGGCCTCGGCGATCTCGTCGTCGGAGAGCGCCACCTGCTGGGGGGCCAGTTCGCGGGGGTCGCGGATCTCGTCCGGCCAGCGCAACGCGTGCAGCACGATCGCGTCGTCCCGCACCCGCAGCAGGCCGAGCCGCTCCCGGCCGTGCCAGGCGAACTTGGCCACCGCCACCCGCGACGATCGCTCCAGCGCCTTGCGCAGCAGCGCGTACGGCTTGGTGGCGACCGTCCCCGAGGCCTGGAGGTAGTAGCCCTCGCCGATCCGCAGGGGGTCGATGGACTCGGCCGGCACGAACGCGGCGATCTCGATGGCCCTCGCCGTGGGCAGGGGCAGTTCCCGCAGTTCCTCGTCGAGAACGGCGACGACCTGGTCCCTGGAGATCTCGTACCCCTTGCCGATCTCGTCCTGCGGGATCTCACGGTCCTCGATCTCGCAGAACTTGCGTACGCGCACCCGGCCCATGTCCTCCAGGTGGTACTGGTGGAAGCGGACGCTGTGGTCCTCGGTCGCGGGGACCACGTTGATCGGGATCGTGACCAGGCCGAAGCTGATCGCTCCTGACCAGATGCTCCGGGGCATCGCAGACCTCTCCGTGACGTGCCCCGAGGCCACCAGCCTACGAAGGGCGCCGCCGGGCGGCACGGCGGAGTGCTCCGCCGGAGCGGGTCCGGTCCCGGTGGGGGCACTCGGTGAACCGCGGGGGAAATCTTGGTGTCCGTCCCCGCGTTCGGGCTGTTCGGGCGCCGGGTGCTGCCTAGCATGAGGCCAGCGCCCCGGAGTCCTGCGGCAGCCGGGCGCGTGGTCACGTTCGTACGTCGCCCGGGGAGGCGTTGGGAAATGCCGGTGCCCGGCCTCGGATCACGGCCGGCCCGACTCCGGGCGGTCGGCGGACTCGTCCTGGTGCTGGCCCTGGTGACGGCGGTGCTGGTCGGCATCCTGTCCCCGGACCATCGCGCGCGGGCCGCCGCCGACGGTCTCCCGCACACCACCGTCGAGGTGTCGCCGAGCGGCTGCGGCCGCGGCTGGAGCCGTCCGGTGTCCGGTCTGCAGGTCTTCGAGCTGCACAACACCTCCGACGGCGCCGCCGAGGTGTATCTCCAGGACGCCCGCACCCGGGCCGTCTACGGGGAGATCGAGGGACTCGCGCCCGGCACGACCCGACCGTTGACCGTCCGTCTCGGCGCGGGCTCGTACGCGTTCACCTGTCTGCCCGACGACGCCGGCGCCGTCACCGGCCCCACCGTCCGCATCGCCGCGGGGACACCGGGGCCCGCGGCGGCCCCCATCACCGAGCACGATCTCATCCCTCTCGCGATCGACTACCAGAAATGGGTCGCCGGCGGCCTGGACCAGGTCGTGCGGCTGACCGGACGGCTCCAGGACGCCATCGACCGCGGGGACCTCGACGCGGCCCGCAAGGCCTGGCTCCCCGCCCACCTCGAGTACGAGCGGCTGGGCGCGGCGTACGACGCCTTCGGTGACGCGGACGGGCAGATCAACGGCACGGACGCGGGGCTGCCCGGCGGGGTCCACGATCCGTCCTTCGCCGGCTTCCACCGCGTCGAGTACGGGCTGTGGCACGGCGAGTCCGCCGCCGGTCTCCGCGCTCCCGCGGGCGCCCTCGTCAAGGCGGTCCGCGCCCTGCGCGCCGACTGGGCGCAAGCCCGTATGGATCCGGCGCAGTTGGGTCTGCGGGCACACGAGATCCTGGAGAACACCGTGCAGTTCGAGCTGACCGGACGGACCGACTACGGCAGCGGAAGCAACCTCGCCACCGCCCGTGCGGGCATCGACGGCACCCGCGCCGTGCTGTCCCGGCTGCACCCCCTGCTCGCCACGCGCGACCCCGGACTGCCCGCTCTCGAAAGGGAGTTGGACCGCGCGGCGCGCACCCTGGACGGTTTCCGTCACGACGGCCGCTGGACCCCGCTCGACCGGCTGGACCGGGCGCAGCGCGAACGGGTCGACGCGGTCCTGGGCGACCTGGTCGAGCGGCTCGCCCCGGTGGCGACGCTCTGCGATCCCCGGAGGACGGTATGACCACCCCGCGCCCCACGAGCCGCGTCGGGCGGCGTGGCTTCCTGCGCGGGGCGGCCCTCGCGGGCGCCGGACTCGCCGCCGGCGGCGCCGCCGCCCCGTCGGACGACGCCGGCACCGGCGCGCCACCCGTCGCCCCCTTCCACGGCCCCCACCAGCAGTCGGTGCTCGCCGCCCCGCGCCGGGTCACCGCGTTCACCTCCTTCGACGTCACCGTCGACAACCGCGGGGAACTGGCCGATCTCCTGCGTACCCTCACCGGGCGCGCCCGCTTCCTGACCTCCGGCGGCACGCCCCCGCCCCTCGGTATCACCGGCCCGCCCGCCGACTCCGGCATCCTGGGCGGTCAACTCCCCCCGGGCGCACTGGCGGTGACCGTCGGCGTCGGCGCCGCGCTCTTCGACGACCGCTTCGGCCTGGCCGCGCGCCGCCCGCGCCGGCTGACGGCCATGCCTGCCTTCCCCGACGACGACCTCAAGTCCGAGTGGTGCCACGGCGACCTCAGCCTCCAACTGCACGCCGACGACTCCGACACCGTGCTGCACGCCCTGCGGGACATCGCCCGGCACACCCGCGGTGCCTTGCAGGTCCGGTGGCGTCTGGACGGCTTCGCCAGCCCGCCGCGCCCCTCGGGCACCCCCCGCAACCTGCTGGGCTTCAAGGACGGCATCGCCAACCCCGACCCCGCCGACACGCGCGCGATGGACCGGCTGGTGTGGGTGGGCCGGGGCGCGGGCGAGCCGGACTGGGCGGTCGGCGGCAGCTACCAGGTCGTACGGCTGATCCGGATGCTCGTGGAGTTCTGGGATCGGGTCTCGCTCAGCGAGCAGGAACGCATGTTCGGCCGGGCCCGGGAGTCCGGCGCGCCCCTGGACGGGAACGCCGAGCACGACATCCCCGACTACCCGAGCGACCCCAAGGGCGATGTCATCCCGCTGGACAGCCATATACGGCTGGCCAACCCGCGCACGGCGGCCACGGCCGGCCAGCGGATCCTGCGCCGCGCCTACAACTACGACGCCGGCACGGACCGCAACGGCAACCTCGACATGGGCCTGCTGTTCTGCTGTTACCAGCAGGACCTCGCCCGCCAGTTCGAGACCGTGCAGCGCCGCCTCGCGGGCGAGCCCCTCACCGACTACATCTCGCCCTTCGGCGGCGGCTACTTCTTCGCGCTCCCCGGCGTGCGCGACGGGGCGGACTGGTACGGACGTGCTCTCGTGAGCTGAACCTGTCCAGACAACTGAGGCCACATCGCTGGACTTTCGGGGTCAACGGACGGTCAAGAATTCCTCTGGCTTCCCTGACTCGCTGTTCATGTACACGCCACCATCACTCCGCCGCGTTGCCGCCCGCCGGGCGGATCATCCCTGACCGTATGTGGCAATGACGTTCGTGCCCGGAAGGTGAACCAGCATGGCCAGCAGAGGAAGACGAGCAACGACACGGAGCCTCAGCGCGCTCGCAGGAGCGGCCGCGCTGACGCTCCTCGGCGCGTACGCGCCCGCCTGGGCCGCCGCGCCCGACGGAGGCCGGGGCTCCTCCTCCACGGCCACGCCGATCAAGCATGTGGTCGTCCTCTTCGACGAGAACGTCTCCTTCGACCACTACTTCGCGACCTACCCCAAGGCCGCCAACACCGACGGTACGAAGTTCACGGCGTCCAAGAAGACCCCGAAGAACGTCGACAACCTGCGCACCGCCGGGCTGCTGACGAAGAACCCCAACCAGTACGCGCCCAAGCGGCTCACCCCGTCCCAGGCCATGACCTGCGACCAGAACCACGCCTACGGGCCTGAGCAGTACGCGTACAACGGCGGCAAGAACGACCAGTTCGTGCAGAACACCGACTCGGGCAAGTGCTCCGGCGCCCTGTTCGGCGAGCCGGGCCTGGTCATGGACTACTACGACGGCAACACCGTCACCGCGCTGTGGAACTACGCCCAGCACTACTCCCTGAGCGACCGCTCCTACGGCTCGGTCTACGGCCCCTCCACGCCCGGCGCGCTCAACCTGATCTCCGGTCAGACGCACGGCGTCGTCTCCATGGACCCCGCCTCCGGCACCGAGAACCCCCAGCGGACCGCCACGCCGGACTCGTACACCGTCCAGTCGCCCGACGCCAAGGGCGTCGGCACGGTCGTCAACGACCCCGACCCGGCCTACGACGACTGCTCCGGCAAGGACCACACCAGCAAGAACGCGCTCGCCTCGATGCAGGGCCGCAACATCGGTGACGTGCTCAACTCCAAGAAGATCACCTGGGGTTGGTTCCAGGGCGGCTTCCGGCCGTCCACCGCGTGGGACGGCAAGCAGGGCCACTACGCCCAGTGCGACACCACGCACAGCAACGTGGGCGGCGCCGCCGCGGTGGACTACAGCCCCCACCACTCGCCGTTCCAGTACTACAAGTCGACGTCCAACCCGCACCACCTGCCGCCCCGGAGCGTCGACGAGATCGGCCACAACGGACAGGCGAACCACAACTACGACCTGACCGACTTCGACGCGGCGCTCAGGGCGGGCAAGCTCCCCGCCGTCAGCTTCGTCAAGGCCCCGGAGTACCAGGACGGCCACGCCGGCTACTCCGACCCCATCGACGAGCAGCACTTCCTGGTTCAGCAGATCAACGCCGTCCAGAAGTCGCCGCAGTGGAAGTCGACCGCTGTCGTCATCGCCTACGACGACTCCGACGGCTGGTACGACCACGCCTACGCCAAGCCCCGCAACGGCTCCAAGGACACCTCGACCGGCTCCAACGGCAAGGCGACCGACAGCCCCGCCTGCCAGTCCGGTCCGGCGGCCGCCGGCGGCTACGCGGACCGCTGCGGCCCGGGTACCCGTCAGCCGCTGCTCGTGGTCTCCCCGTACAGCAAGGTGAACAAGGTCGACCACACGCTCACCGACCAGTCCTCGATCATCCGCTTCATCGAGGACAACTGGCACACAGGCCGGGTCGGTGACCACTCGTTCGACGCCGCGGCCGGCTCGCTCGCAGGCATGTTCGACTTCCGGCACTCCAACAACAAGCAGGTGCTGCTGAACGCCGACGGGTCGGTGAAGTCGGTCGGTCCGATCCGCCCCGTGAAGTCGGTCGCCACCAGCATCACCCCGGGACCGGCGATGCAGAACACGGCCGCGACGACGGACGCCTCGTTCCCGGCCGTCCCGGTGGGCATCGCGGCGGGCGCCCTCCTGGCGGCCGGTGCGACGGGCACCTACCTCACCCTGCGCCGCAGGGAGCGCCGTAGCGCCTGACGCGGCACGGCTTCGGCGGGCGGCGGCTCCGGTGATCCCGGGGCCGCCGCCCGCGGCTTTCACCGGGCGCCGGTGACCGCCCCGGCGTCCGCCCGCAACGCCTCCACCAGATGCCCGTGCAGCCCCGGCGGCGCCACCAGGAAGCTGTCGGACCCGGCGCTCCAGGGCCGCCCCGCGGCGTCGGTGACCAGGGCCCCCGCCTCACGGGCGACCAGGGCGCCGGGCAGCAGATTGGCGTCGTCGCGATCGAACTCCCAGAACGCGTCGAGGCGTCCGGCCGCCGTGTCGGCGACCTGCCACGAGGTGGGACCCAGATTGCGGACGGCGGCCACCCGCGGCAGCACGGCGGCGAGCGCCCGTCCCGCCTGCGCGGCGGCCTCGGCTGCCGGGCGACGAACGGGGGATGGGTGGCGGCGACGACGGCGACGGCCGGGTCCGTCTTGGCCGACGGACCGATCGGCACCCCGTTGCGGACGGCGCCGTGGCCGAGGGCGGCGAGGTAGGTCTCCCCAGCAGGGGCGCGTGCAGGGCCGCCGCCACGGGCTCGCCGTCCCGCACCAGCGCGAGGCTCACGCAGAACTGCGGCAGGTCCTGGAGGAACTGCACCGCGCCGTCGACGACCCACACCTCGCCCTCGACGGGCAGCGCGGCACGGTCCTCCCACTCGTCCGCCCAGCCGACGCCGGGCCGCAGCGCGTCCAGGTGCCGGCGCATGACGGCGACCGCGGGCGCCTCCAACGCGCCGTAGACGGCGGCGAGTTCGTCGAAGGTGGTGACGGGTGCGGGCCGCGGCGTGGCCAGCAGCAGTGCCCACCTCCTGAGCGGCGGCGGCCATGGGGGCGAGCAGGTTGCGGTACGTCATCGTGGGCTCGCGTGCGAGTTCGGATCGACGACACGATCGTCCGCGGTTCCGGCTGCCTCGGGTCCTCCCGCAGGGACTGAGTGAGCGATACTGCCATTTGTGGTTCAGGAAATGGCGCAGCAGGTGCTCGACCGGCGCGATCAGCGGCTGGTGGCAGCGCTGCAGTGCGACGGGCGGCTGACTGCCGAGCGGGCGGGCGAGGTCCTCGACATCAGCCCGCGGACCGTCCACCGGCGCTGGGGGCGCTGATCGCCGACGGCGTCTTCCGGGTGATCGCCCTGCCGTCCAGGCCGGACTCGGTCGGCGCGTTGTTCCTGCGGATCCGGGTGCTCGGCGGCAGGCTGGACGCCCTCACGGCCGCGTTGGCGGCCCGCCCCGAGATCCCGTTCATCGATGTGTCGACGTCCGGCGACGAGATCCTCGCCATCTCGTGGACGCGCCCCGGCACCCGGGACCACCTGGTGTTCCGCGATCTGCCCGCCACCCGTGCCGTCACCTCGGTGGCCGCCGTCACCGTGCTGCATGTGTTCGGCGAGGCGTCGGACTGGCGGCACGCCGTCCTCAGCGACGCCGAACGCACGGCACTGACGCCGGTACGGCAGCCGGGAGGCGTCGCGGCGGGGCCGGTGGACGACATCGACCGCGACATCCTCGCGGCGCTGGAGGACGACGCCAGGGCGCCGGCGGCGGCCGTCGCGGCCCGCACGGGCCATCCGGACTCCACGGTCCGGCGCCGGATCGCCCGGCTCTCCCGGAGTGGCCGCCTGCTCACCCAGGTCGTGGTCGATCCGAGGCGGCTCGGGCTGTTCATCGACGCGAACGTCTTGATGCGCGTCGCGCCCGACCGCCTCGACGGGGTGGGGCGTGCGCTCGCAGCACACCCCGCCGTGCACGGCGTGTTCGCCACCACGGGCGCGTCCAATCTGCATGTCGCGGTCTGGCTGCGCGACCTGGAGCACCTCTACCGGTTCATCACCCAGGACCTCGGCGCCCTGGGGGTCGACGGCGCGGAGACCGTGATCGTCGGCCAGGCGGTCAAGCGCCCGGGCAAGACTCGGGCCGCCTGGACCGTGTGAGCCGGACACGCGGGGGACGCACGTGACCGCCAGGACAGACTGGCCCTGCTCCGGCCGTGGGACTCGACGCATCGACCTTGATCGACCACGGCCTGGGCGGGGCCCGCCCGACCCCGGGCCACCCGATTCCGGTCGCCGCCGTATGCATGGCCCGTCCCCGCGCGGGTACGTGTCGGGAACGCGTCGTCCGGAGCCGGCGGTTCCGGACGCCTGGCCGTCACTACCTGGGAATCTGCCATGGACATACCCGAGAAGACGCCCCGCCCGAATGCGGCGCAGACGGCGCTGGACACCCTCGTGGTGGACGCCGCCGACACCGAGGCGCTGGACACGCTGGCCGGAAGCGAAGTGCTCGTCCCCGTGCCGGACGACGCCACGGAGGAGGACGCCACCAATCCCAACGCCGTGGCGCTGCCGGTCCTGGAGCAGCCGGACGGCGAGCAGACGGTACCCGTGTTCACCTCCGAGACGGAGATGACCGATCTGCTGCCGTTCGTCTCGCGCTACCGGCTCGTGCCGCTCGGCGCGCTCGCCTCCCAGTGGCCCACCGGCGATCTCACGCTCACCATCGACGCCGCCTCGCCGCACGGCCTGACGCTCAACTCCGACGGGGTCCGCACGCTCCTGGCCCGCCCGTAGGGTGACCGGCCGACCGGGGTTCCGCCACAGAGCGGCCGCCCGCCCCGGCCCCGGGCCCGGTGGCGGCCCGGGGCGTCCTGGACGCCGTATGCGATCCACCCCGGGGAGGCGGACCGGGCCCGCCTGACAATGACGCCATGAGATGGATCTCCGGCGTGGCCGGCGTACTGCTCCTCGGGAGCGTCCTGGCCAGCATCCTGCGTACCCTGGTGGTGCCCCGCGGCCTCTACTCGGCACTCGTGTACCGGCTGTGGCGGGTGCTGCGCGTCTTGCTGCGTCTGGGGGCCCTGCGCGGCGGCTACCAGGCCATCGACCGCACGCAGACCTGGCTCGGTCCGCTGATCCTGATGGGCATGCTCGCGACCTGGCTCGGCGGGGCCTTCGCCGGCTACGGACTGCTGATGCACGCCCTGTCCACACTGAACTGGGCCAATTCCTTCCGCGAGGCGGGATCCAGCCTCTTCACGCTCGGCTACGCCAGCGGTCAGCGGCTGAACCTGTCCGCCGTCGACTTCCTGGCGGCGGCCACCGGGCCCCTGGTCATCGCCTTGCAGATCGCGTACCTGCCCACCCTGTACGCCGCCTACAACCGTCGTGAGCTGGAGGTCACCCTGCTGCAGTCCCGGGCCGGTGAACCCTCCTGGGGGCCGGAGATCCTGGCCCGGCAGTGGCTGGTCCAGACGGAGACCGCGCTGTCCGAGCTCTACCGCGCCTGGGAGCGGCTGGCCTCGGACATCGGCGAGAGCCACTCGACCTACCCGGTGCTGGTCGCCTTCCGTTCGCCCCGCCCCTACCGGCACTGGCTGGTCGGACTGATCGCCGTCATGGACGCGGCGGCCATGCAGCTCTCGCTCGCCCCGCACTCCGCGCCGCCGGAGGCCCGTCTGGTGCTCCGGGCCGGCTTCACCGCCCTGCGGGACATCGCCCGCTCCGTGCGCTTCCCCTTCGACGTGGACCCGGCACCGGACGCGCCCGTCCACCTCAGCTTCGCGGAGTTCGACGCGGCCGTGGCGGTGGTGGAGGCGGCGGGCTTCCCCTCCGAGCGGTCCGCCAAGGAGGCATGGCCGCACTTCCACGGCTGGCGGGTCAACTACGAGGCGATCGCCTACGAGCTGTGCCGCCGCTCCGACGCCGTACCGGCCCTGTGGAGCGGTCCGCGCGACTTCGCCGCCGCCCCCCTGCCGCCGTTGCGCCCGGCGGACCGGCGGCCCGAGGACCAAGGTCGGCCGGAACTGCCCCCATGGCGGGGTAGCCCGGGCCCCTGCGGCGGGAAGATCCCAGGGGAGCGGCCCGATGAGGGAGGGGATTGGTCGTGAGGGTCATCCTGCTGGGCACGGCCGCCGGTGGCGGATTCCCGCAGTGGAACTGCGCGTGCGCGCTGTGCACGGCCGCCCGTGACGGCAAACTGCCTTCCCGCAGCCAGGAGTGTGCCGCCGTCACCGGCAACGGGCGCGACTGGTGGCTGCTGAACGCCTCACCCGACATCCGTACGCAACTGGCCGCCGGCGCCCCGCTCTGGCCCGGTCCGGGGCCCCGGGACAGCCCGGTCAGAGGTGTGCTGCTCACGGACGCGGAGGCCGACCACGTCATGGGCCTGGGCGTGCTGCGCGGCGGTCCGGACCTGAAGGTGTACGCGGGGCCGCCGGTGCTGGCCGCACTGGCGCCGCTGCGTGCGGCGCTCGGCCGCTACACCGGGTGGGAGTGGGCGGACGCCCTGACCGAGGGAGGTTTCGTCCTGGCGGGCGGACTGGTCGTCACCGCGCACCCGGTCGGCACCAAGGCGCCCCGTTACCTCCCGGATACCGCCGCGGACGCCCCCTGGGTGATCGCGTACCGCATCGAGGACCTGGCCACCGGCGGGGTCCTCGTGTACGCGCCGTGCGTGGGCGCCTGGTCGCCGGTGCTGGACGAGCTGTTGGAGACGGCGGACTGCGCGCTGCTCGACGGCACGTTCCACGCCGCCGACGAGATGGGTGCGGCGGTGCGCGGGGCGGCCGGACAGGCGGCCATGGGGCATCTGCCGGTCGCGGGCGCGTACGGCAGTCTGCGTCATCTGGCCCGGTACCCCGGCCCGCGCCGGATCTACACCCACCTCAACAACACCAACCCGCTGCTCGACCCGGCGTCGGCCGCCCGGCGCCAGGTGACCGAGGCCGGGGTCGAAGTCCTCGCGGACGGGGCCGAGTTCGTCGTCTGACCGGCCGGTCAGAACTGGGGTGCCCCGGCGTTCAGCGTGCGGGCCAGTGCCTCGCGTTGCAGCGGCAGCACCTGCGTGTACAGGGCACGGCCCTTCTCGGTCAGCGCGACCCAGACGCCGCGGCGGTCCTCCTCGCACACGGAGCGCACCAACAGGCCTTCCTTCTCCAGCCGTCCGAGCAGCCGGGACAGGGCGCTCTGGCTCAGATGGACGCATCCGGCGATGTTGTGCACCCGGTACAGCTCGCCGAGTGCGGGCGCCTCGGTGGCCAGGATGTCGAGCACCTCGAAGTCGCTGGCGCCGAGTCCGTACGGGTGCAGCACCCGGTCGATCTCGCACAGGGTGCGGGCGTGCACGGACAGGATGTCCCGCCACCGCTCCTCGAGCCGGGCACCGGCCGTTTTCACTGCCATGCCTGCACGGTAACAGAGAACGACCTTTTTGTTTACTGTGCAATTAGTGTGCCGGCATGTGCAATCGGCGACGCGGGGGCGGCCCGGCCCGGGCACGGCCGCCCCTCGTCCGCCGAGCGGTCGCCGAACTCAGGCGACCGGGTCCTGCATCAGCCCCACGAGGTTGCCGTCCGGGTCCTTCACCGACGCGATCAGCCGGCCGTTGCCGACGTCCTGGACGTCCTGGAGCAGCTCGGCCCCGGCCTCCAGCAGGGCCCCGAGACGCGCCCGGATGTCCGCCACCTTCCAGTAGGGCACCGGGCCGGTCATCCCCTTGGCATGGCCGTTGGGGTCGAGGCCGATGTCCTGCCCGGCGGCCTTGAACCCGACGTAGTACGGCTCGTCCGCGTAGGGCTCCACCTCCAGCAGGGCGCTGAACACGGCCTTCGACCGGGCGAGATCCTTGGCGGGATAGATGATCGTCTGGACGCCGGTGGTCATGGCGTACTCCTCCGGGATACGGGATCCGAGACACGGGATCCGAGATACGTGGGTCCGGCGTCGTGCGCCGCTGTTCTCACGTTAGGGCGGGGGAGTGCGGGGGTGCTTCTCCAAAACTGACCGGTCCTCCCCGGTGCTGCCGCCACCGCCCGGGGGGCGGGCCGCGGTGCGCCCGTCGATGGACCGTCGGATCACGTCGACTCGCGCTTGACCACCCCCGTCGGCAGGATCACCGCCGCCGGCTCCTCCCCGCCGATCCGGGCCAGCAGCACCCGTACCATCTCGCTGCTGATCCGGTCCCACGGCTGGCGGACGGTGGCGAGCGCGGGACGGGCCGCCGTCGCCGCCGGGGAATCGTCGAAGCCGCCCACCGCCACGTCCTCGGGCACCCGGCGCCCCGCCCGCCGGAGCGCGGTGAGCACCCCATGCGCCATCAGGTCGGAGCAACGAACACCGCGTCCATGTCCGGTGCCTGCCCCAGCAGCCGCTCGCCGCCCGCCTCGCCGCCGGCCCGGCTGTAGTCGCCCGGGACGACGAGCCGCTCGTCGAGGGCGATGCCCGCCTCGGTGAGCACCTCGTGGTAGCCCGCGAGCCGCTCCACACCGCCCGTTGTGTCCAGCGGCCCGGTGACCACACCGATCCGCCGGCGCCCCAGCGACAGCAGATGGCGCACCATGTCCCGGGCCCCGTCCCGGTCGTCCGCCGCGACATAGCTCACCTTCGCGCCCATGCCGATGGGCTTGCCGCACGCGACCAGCGGTACGCCCGCCTCGCGCAGTTCCTCGGCGACCGGGTCGCCCGAGCGGCTGGAGACCAGCAGCACCCCGTCGACATGGCCCGCGGTGATGTACCGGGTGATGCGCCGCCGTTCGTCCTGGGTGCCGGCGAGCATCAGCAGCAGCGGGATGTCGTGCGCGGCCGGCGCCTGGGTGCACCCGCGCAGCAGGACGTTGAAGTTGGGGTCCTCGAAGAACCGCTCCTGCGGCTCGGTCAGCAGGAAGCCGACCGAGTCCGAGCGGCCGGTGATCAGGGAGCGGGCGTGCCGGTTGACGACGTATCCCGTGCTGCGGATCGCGGCGTTGACCGCCTCCTGCGCGGCCGGACTGACGTAGTGGCCGCCGTTGAGCACACGCGAGACGGTGGCAAGCCCGTCTTCGTCGCGGAGACGGCCTACCCCTTCCGCCCGGACAGCGACACCCCACCGACCCCTCCTCCGGCAACGGCCGGGAGAACCAGGCCCTGTTCGACTACGACGACCGGGCGCTGCCCGCGATGAACTGGTTCGGCCACCGCTGAACCACCGTCGCCCACGGCCCGCCGTCTACCACCCCTTCTCGAACAGGCGCGCAACCTCGGCGATACGGACCTCGTCCCGGCGGTAGCAGGTGTGCCGGCAGATCCTCTTGGTGCGCAGCAGGCCGAGGGCGGTGAGGATCCGCAGATCGGTGGCGGCGACGGACCGGGGCACATGGAGCTTCTCGGCGACCACCGCCGCCGTGACCCCGTCCTCGACGAGGTCACGGCGGCGCTGCGGCGGGAAGTGCGTGACCGGGTCCTTCAACCACTCGAGAATCCGCATCCGTCGCTCGCTCGCGGGTGTCTTCAGCATCTCGTCCCTCCGTGCCCGCCCTCCCGACCACTGTGGCGTGCCGGTCGGGCCCGGGCCGAGGGGGGAACGGGCCGAAGTGGCAGCACGGTGAGCCATGTCACGCAGGTGGCCGGGGAGGGGCCCCGCGTCCCCGGCCGCCGTGTGCGGGCCGCTCGCGCACCGGGTTAGGCTGTTCCCCGGCCGCGATCACATTCCGCGGCGCGGTGGTGGGGCCCGCCGTACCCGAACCGCGGCAGTGCTGCCGCCAACGGTCCCTACTTGCGATCGAGCGTGCCCGTCCGGCAGGGCCCCGGCGAGTAGGAGCAGTACATCCATGACAGTCCCGCACCCCAAGAGCGCCGACCGGGCCGGTTCCCCCGCGCCCGAGCCCACTCGGGCACCCTCGCCCTGGCAGGGGCAGGGTGCCGTCGTGGCGGTCGTGGCCCTCGGCGGCGCCGTCGGGGCCACCGCCCGCTACGCCGCCTCGCTGCTCTGGCCCGCCCGTACCGGCCAATTCCCCTGGACCACCTTCGGGATCAACCTCGTCGGCTGTGCCGTGATCGGTGTGTTCATGGTCGTGATCGCCGAGGTGTGGGCCGCCCACCGGCTGGTGCGCCCCTTCTTCGGCACCGGAGTGCTCGGCGGCTTCACCACCTTCTCGACGTACGCCGTCGAGATCCAGAGACTGGTGGACGCGGGCGAGCCGCGCACCGCGCTCGCCTATCTGTTCGCGACCCTGGCCGGGGCCCTCGCCGTGGTGTGGCTCGCGATGAAAGCCGCACGCCGGCTCCTGGCCTGGCGGCAGCGATGAACGAGACCACCGGACGGCGCCCCACGGAGGCGGCGATGACGCGACTGACCGGCAGGGCCCTGCGACTGACCGTCTACATCGGCGAGCACGACCGATGGCACCACAAGCCCCTGTACGCAGAGATCGTGCACCGGGCACACGCCGCGGGTCTGGCGGGCGCCAGTGTGTTCCACGGTGTCGAGGGCTTCGGCGCCTCCTCGCTCATCCACACCTCGCGGCTGCTGTCCCTGAGCGAGGACCTGCCGGTGGCCGTGGTCGTCGTCGACACCGAGGAGCGCGTCCGAGCCTTTCTGCCGCAACTCGACGAACTCGTCACCGAGGGGCTGGTGACCCTCGACGAGTGCGAGGTGATCACCTACACGGGACGCGGGGGAACCCCGCGCACGGCGGCCGGGGAAGGCGACGCGGGGACCGGACAGGGCCCCGCCGCGGACGGGAACGGCGGCACGCCGGACGGGAAAGGTGAGAACTCGTTGTGAATTGGCTGCTGGTGATCACCGGTGCCGTGGTCGGGGCGCCCCTGCGCTATCTGACCGACCGCGCGGTGCAGCTCAGACATGACACCGTCTTCCCCTGGGGCACCCTCGCCGTGAACGTCACGGGATGTCTGATCCTCGGTCTGCTGACCGGGGCCGCGGCGTCCGGTCATGCCTCGCCCCATCTGCAGCTCCTGATCGGCACGGGCCTGTGCGGGGCGCTGACCACGTACTCGACCTTCTCGTACGAGACGCTGCGGCTCACCGAGACCGGGGCGGGGTTCTACGCTGCCGCCAATGTCGTCGCGAGCCTGACGGCGGGCCTCGGGGCGGCCTTCGCGGGAGCCTCGATCGCCGGGGCGGTATGGCCCCGGTAGGCGGTCCCCGCCCGTACGTAGTACAACTTCCTGAGCACCACCGTCTACAGCACTGTCGACCAACTCCTCAGAACTGGATCCCATGAGTGTCATCAGCGTCGGTCAGGCCGTCGTCCTCGGAGTCGTCGAGGGGGTGACCGAATTCCTCCCCGTGTCCTCGACCGGTCATCTCAAGATCACTGAGGGGCTCATGAAGATCCCCGTCGACGACCCGGCCGTCGTCGGGTTCTCGGCCGTCATCCAGGTCGGCGCTATCGCGGCCGTGCTCCTGTACTTCTTCAAGGACATCGTGCGGATCGTCTCCGCGTGGTTCCGAGGCCTGTTCAACCCGCGCGAGCGGTACCACCACGACTACAAGTTCGCCTGGTGGGTGATCGCCGCGACCATCCCGATCGTCGTGGTGGGCCTCGCCGCCAAGCCGCTGATCGACGGTCCGCTCGCCTCCCTGTGGGTGGTCGCGGGCTCGCTGATCATCGGATCCGGTGTGATGTGGGCCGCCGACCAGATGGGCCGGCACAAGCGCGGTGAGGACGACACCTCGTTCAAGGACGCGATGCTCGTCGGCAGCTCGCAGATCCTCGCCCTGCTCTTCCCCGGCTTCTCCCGCTCCGGCGCCACCATGTCCACCGCGCTCATCCTCGACCTGGACCGGGTCGCCGCCACCCGCCTGTCCTTCTTCCTCGGCATCCCGGCCCTCACCGGCGCCGGTATCTACGAGCTGAAGGACGCCCTGGGCGCGGGCGTGGGCGCCGCGCCGCTCGCCGTCGGCACCATCGTGTCGTTCGTGGTCGCCTACGCCTCCATCGCCTGGCTGCTGAAGTTCGTCGCCAAGCACTCCTTCAACGCGTTCGTGATCTATCGGATCGTCATCGGCGTGGGTCTCCTTGGGCTGCTCGCGACCGGGGTGCTGAGCTGAGCGCCACCCGTCGTCGCTGATCACCGCCGTGTCACCCAGGGGCGGGAAGCCGTTGTCCAGGCTTCCCGCCCCTGGTGATCCCGCTGCCGACACCCCTTGACAGCCCCGTCGCGCAACCCGCAGGATCACCCCCGTGAACCTGTCAGACAGCCAGACAGGTGGGAGGGTGCCGCGGCGCGTCAGCGCGATGGAGGCGGTCCTCACCCACCTTCGCGGCGCCATCGAGCGCGGCGACTACGCGATCGGCGACAAGCTCCCCTCCGAGGCGGAGCTGTGCCGGACCCTCGAGGTCAGCCGGCCCGTGCTGCGCGAGGCCCTGCGGGCCCTGCAGACCATGGGGCTGACCGTCTCCAGGACCGGCAAGGGCACCTTCGTCGTCGCGAACGCC
Organism: Streptomyces sp. NPDC052036; assembly: GCF_040680495.1. Taxonomy (NCBI): domain Bacteria; kingdom Bacillati; phylum Actinomycetota; class Actinomycetes; order Kitasatosporales; family Streptomycetaceae; genus Streptomyces; species Streptomyces sp. NPDC052036. The sequence goes on from NZ_JBFAWW010000033.1 coordinate 50,139, forward strand.
GTCGAGGATCCGACCTTCGGCGACTATGCGGCCAGCGATCTGCTGGAGGTGCGCCGCCATGTGGAGATCCCGGTCGCCGGGTACGCGGCGCTGCGCCGCACCCCGGAGAACCTCGACCACCTGGTCCATCTCCTGGACCGGATGGAGCGGGAGACGGACACCACCGCGTGGGTCGCGATGGACACGCTCTTCCACCTCGCCGTGGCCGAGGCCGCCCAGAACCCGGTCTTCCGCCGGGTGATCGAGGAGATCCGTGACGCACTGGCGCGTCAGTCGACCTTCCTCAACCAGCTGGGCGACCGGCGTGAGCAGTCCAATCGCGAGCACCGGGCGATCGTCGAGGCGCTGACCGACGGTTCCGAGCACGACGCCGTCGAGGCCATGGCCCACCACCTCGACCGCGTCGAGACGACCCTCACCGACATCCTGCGCCCGGGGCGTACGGATCTCCCCACGGAAGGCGGACCCGAGGCGTGAGCGAGCAGCACCTCAAAGAAGAGACGCGTCCCTCGTCCGGTCACGTCGACGCCGGAGACGCGGGCTACAGCAAGTCCCTGAAGTCCCGGCACGTCAACATGATCGCCATCGGCGGTGCCATCGGCACCGGCCTGTTCCTCGGCGCCGGGGGCCGGCTCGCCGACGCCGGCCCCTCCCTCTTCGTCGCGTACGCGATCTGCGGCGTCTTCGCGTTCCTCGTGGTGCGCGCGCTCGGCGAGCTGGTCCTGCACCGGCCGTCCTCCGGCGCGTTCGTGTCGTACGCCCGTGAGTTCCTCGGTGAGAAGGGCGCCTACACCGCGGGCTGGATGTACTTCCTGAACTGGGCCACCACCGGTATCGCCGACATCACCGCGGTGGCCACCTACACCCACTACTGGGGCCTGTTCTCCGACATCCCGCAGTGGTTGATCGCGCTCATCGCCCTGGCCGTGGTGCTCACCGTGAACCTCATCTCGGTGAAGATATTCGGCGAACTGGAGTTCTGGTTCGCCATCGTCAAGGTCAGCGCCCTCGTGGTCTTCATGGCGATCGCCATCTTCCTGCTGGTCACCCGGCACCCGGTTGACGGCACCACCCCCGGCCCGTCCCTGATCAGCGGCCACGGCGGCATCTTCCCCCATGGTGTGCTGCCGATGCTGCTGATCATCCAGGGCGTCGTCTTCGCCTACGCCTCCGTCGAACTGGTCGGCGTCGCCGCCGGCGAGACCGAGAACCCCGAGAAGATCATGCCGAAGGCGATCAACTCGATCATGTGGCGCGTCGGCCTCTTCTACGTCGGCTCGGTCGTCCTGCTGTCGATGCTGCTGCCCTGGAACAAGTACACGGCCGGCGAGAGCCCGTTCGTGACGGTCCTGTCCCGCATCGGCGTCCCCGCGGCCGGCGGGGTCATGAACCTCGTGGTCCTCACCGCGGCCATGTCCTCCCTCAACTCCGGCCTCTACTCCACCGGCCGCATCCTGCGCTCCATGGCGATGTCGGGCTCCGCGCCGAAGTTCACGGGGGTCATGAGCGGCCGCCAGGTCCCGTACGGCGGCATCCTGCTCACCAGCGGGATCTGCGTCCTCGGTGTGGGCCTCAACTACGTGGTCCCGGCCGACGCGTTCGAGATCGTGCTCAACTTCGCGGCGATCGGCATCCTGTCCACCTGGGGCATGATCATGCTCTGCCATCTGCTCTTCTGGAAGAAGACCCGCGACGGGGAACTCACCCGGCCCGGCTTCCGTCTGCCCGGCTCCCCGTGGACCGAGATCGTCACGCTCGGCTTCCTCGTCTCCGTGTTCGTCCTGATGTACGCGGACGGCGGCGCCGGCCGCACCACCGTGCTGTGCCTGCCGCTGATCGCGGCGGCCCTGGTGGCCGGCTGGTACGGCATACGCGGGCGGGTCGCCCGCGCTGAATCCCACAAGGTGAATCCGTGAACCACGCAGTACTGTACGGAAGCGTGCCGGCCGAGGCTCCCGCGATCCGGGAGCCCCTGCACGCACCGGTCGCCCATCTCGTCCGCGGTGGCGTCATCGAGGGCATCCACTACGGCTCGGTCGTCGTCCTCGGCGCCGACGGCACGGTGGAGCTCCAACTCGGAGACATCGAGGCCGCCTTCTACCCGCGCTCGGCGCTCAAGCCGGTACAGGCGGCGGCGATGGTGCGGGCCGGACTGCCGCTCGACGGGGAGCTGCTGTCGCTCACCGCGGCCAGCCACTCCGGCGAGGAGCGGCACCTGGCCGGCACCCGCCGCATCCTGGAGCTGGCCTGCGCCACCGAGGACGACCTCGGCAACGTCCCCGACCTTCCGTACGACCCGGTCGTGCGCGACGCCTGGGTGCGAGAGGGGCGGCTGCCGTCCCGGCTCGCGCAGAACTGCTCGGGCAAGCACGCGGCCATGCTCTACACCTGCCGGCTCAACGGCTGGCCCTTTGAGGGGTACCTCGACCCGGCCCACCCCCTTCAGCAGGCCATCGCCGAGATAGTCGAGGACCTCACCGGCCAGGCGATCGCCAGGGTGACTGTGGACGGCTGCGGTGCCCCCCTGTTCTCCGTCTCCCTGCACGGGCTCGCGCGCGCCGCGGCCCGGATCACCACCGCGCCGGCCGGCACTCCGGAGGCACGGGTGGCGGACGCGATGCGCGAGCACGCCGAGATGGCCTCCGGCTCCGGGCGCGATGTCGCCGCGCTGATGCGCGCCGTGCCCGGACTGCTGGCCAAGGACGGCTTCGAGGGCGTCGAGGTCGCCGCGCTGCCCGACGGCCGGGCCGTCGCCGTGAAGATAGCCGACGGGGCGAACCGGGCCCGTATCCCGGTCGCCGCGGCGGCCCTCGCCCGGGCCGGGGTCGACCAGGCGGCGCTCGCCTCGTTCGCGGGGGAGCCGCTGCTCGGCGGCGGCCGGCCGGTCGGCAGCGTCCGTCCGGTCCGCGCCCTCGACCCGCTCACGCCCGACGCCCACGCCTGACGGCCACCGCCCCCCGACCACCTTCGGAAGAGGAACCGCACCACCATGACCGCCGCAGCCCACCGCAGCGAGCACGATCTGCTCGGCCACCGCGACGTACCCGCCGAGGCCTACTGGGGCATCCACACCCTGCGCGCCAAGGAGAACTTCCCCATCACGGGGACGCCGATCTCCGCGTACCCGCATCTCATCGACGCCCTCGCCGCCGTCAAGGAGGCCGCCGCCCTCGCCAACGAGGAACTGGGCCTGCTGGCGCCGAGGAAGGCCGCCGCCATCGTCGCGGCCTGCCGTGAGATACGCGACGGCAAGCTGCACGACGAGTTCGTCGTCGACGTCATCCAGGGCGGCGCCGGCACCTCGACGAACATGAACGCCAACGAGGTCGTCGCCAACCGCGCGCTGGAGCTGCTCGGCCACGCCAAGGGCGAGTACCAGTACCTGCACCCCAACGAGGACGTCAACCTCGGCCAGTCCACCAACGACGTCTACCCGACCGCCGTCAAGGTCGCCACGGTCTTCGCGGTGCGCGGTCTGCTGAAGGCGATGGCCGTGCTCCAGAACGCCTTCGCGGGCAAGGCCGTCGAGTTCCGCGACGTGCTGAAGATGGGCCGCACCCAGCTGCAGGACGCGGTGCCGATGACGCTGGGGCAGGAGTTCTCGGCGTACGCCGTCATGCTCGACGAGGACCGCAGCCGCCTCGCGGAGGCCGTCGAGCTGGTCCACGAGATCAACCTCGGCGCCACCGCGATCGGCACCGGGCTCAACGCCCCCGCCGGATACGCCGAGTCGGCCCGCCGCCACCTCTCCGACATCACCGGCCTTCCGCTGGTGACCGCCGCCAACCTGGTGGAGGCCACCCAGGACTGCGGTGCCTTCGTGCAGATGTCCGGCGTGCTCAAGCGGATCGCCGTCAAGCTCTCCAAGAGCTGCAACGACCTGCGTCTGCTGTCCTCGGGCCCGCGCGCCGGCCTGAACGAGATCAACCTGCCGCCGGTGCAGGCCGGTTCGAGCATCATGCCCGGCAAGGTCAACCCGGTGATCCCGGAGGTCGTCAACCAGGTCGCCTTCGAGGTGATCGGCAACGACGTCACCATCACCATGGCCGCCGAGGCCGGCCAGCTCCAGCTGAACGCCTTCGAGCCGGTGATCCTGCACTCCCTCTCCGAGAGCATCACGCACCTGGAGCGCGCCTGCCTGACCCTGGCCGAGCGGTGCGTCGCCGGGATCACGGCCAACGAGGAGCAGCTGCGGGCCGCGGTGGAGAACTCCATCGGCCTGGTCACCGCCCTCAACCCGTACATCGGGTACGAGGCGGCCACCGACATCGCCAAGGAGGCCCTCGCCACGGGCCGCGGGGTCGCCGAACTCGTCCTGGAGAAGGGCCTGTTGCCAGCCGAGCGACTCGCGGACCTGCTGCGGCCCGAGGTGGTCGCGGGCAGCAACTCGCCGAAGCTCTGACCCGCCCGCCGACCAGGGAGAACACACCTCGGGGCGGCCGCCGGGCGCGGCCGCCCCGCCGCATCGGAACGCCGGCATGGCGTTCAGGATCCAGAACATGATCATGAGGACCTCAGGTGAGCAGCTCGCTCGACGGGACGGCACGATAGTGACCATGGCCTCCTCGCTGACCTTCCAGCCCGTGCTGGAGCGCATCGCCGAAGAGATGGAGCAGCGGCCCGGGCGCGGACGGGCCGCCGACTACATCCCCGCGCTCGCCGCCCTCGACCCGCACCGCTTCGGCATGGCGGTCGCCGAGCTGGACGGCACGGTCTACGGAGTGGGGGAGTGGCGGCAGCCGTTCTCGGCGCAGTCCATCACCAAGGTCTTCACCCTCGCCCTGGGGCTGGCCTGCGAGGGCGACGAACTGTGGGAGCACGTGGGACGGGAGCCCTCCGGCAACCCGTTCAACTCCCTGGTCCAACTGGAGTACGAGAACGGCATCCCGCGCAATCCCTTCATCAACGCGGGCGCCCTCGTCGTCACCGACCGGCTGCACAGCCGTACCGACGACGCGGCCGGCACCCTGCTCGACTTCCTGCGGGCGGAGAGCGGCAACCCGGAGCTGGACTTCGACCAGGAGGTCGCCGCCTCCGAGACCGCGCACGGCGACCGCAACGCCGCCCTCGCACATTTCATGGCGTCCTACGGCAACATCGACAACCCGGTGCCGCTCCTGCTCGACCAGTACTTCCGGCAGTGCTCCATCGAGGCGTCCTGCGCGGACCTCGCCCTCGCCACCGGCTTCCTGGCCCGCCACGGAATCCGCACCGACGGCACCCGGCTGCTGACCCGCAGCCAGGCCAAGCAGATCAACGCGGTGATGCTGACCTGCGGCACCTACGACGCGGCGGGCGACTTCGCCTACCGGGTCGGTCTGCCCGGCAAGAGCGGCGTCGGCGGCGGGATCATCGCGGTCGTGCCCGGCCGCTGCACGCTGTGCGTCTGGAGCCCCGGCCTGGACCAGCGCGGCAACTCGGTGGCGGGCGTCGCGGCACTGGACCGGTTCACCACCCTCACGGGACTGTCCGTGTTCTGAACGAGCTACCGGGTGCGCGGCGGTACCGGTCACACGGCGGTCACACGCAGGTCGCTGCCCTGAGGGTCGAACGTCGCCTTCCGTCCATTCGGTGTTGACACGCTTCCCGAGTGTTGGCCATGGCTTTCCCCGTCGATCTCCGCCGCTGTCAGGCACTTGGCTTGGCCGGTACCGCCTTTCTCGCGTTGGGCGGTGAGACCGCCGGGGCCTTGCCGGTCGCGGACCTGGTCTCCCCCGAGTCCGGGCGCGCCGCCCTCGGACTGGTGGGGGTCTACTTCGGTGTGGTGCTGCTGATCGCGGCGTGGGCGCTGCTGGGCCGGGTGATCCGCGGCCCCGAGCCGCCGACGCCGCGCGCCCTGCTGCTCGTCCTCGCCGTCTGGGCCGCACCACTGCTGCTCGCGCCGCCCCTGTTCAGCCGGGACGTCTACAGCTACCTCGCCCAGGGCGCCATGGTCCACGCCCATATAGACGTGTACGCGAACGGACCCGCACAGTTCGGCGGGCCGATGGCGGACGAGGTCGCCCCGGTGTGGCGGGACACCGCCGCCCCGTACGGGCCGGTCTTTCTCGCCGTCGCCTCCGCGCTGTCCGGCCTGACCCGCGGGGAACTGCCGGCCGGGCTGCTCGGCATGCGGCTGGTCGCGCTCGTCGGTGTGGCCCTGATGGCGGTGGCGCTGCCCCGGCTGGCCCGGCAGTGCGGCGCCGACCCGGCGGCGGCACTCTGGCTCGGCGCCCTCAACCCGCTGGTGCTGCTGCATCTGGTGGCCGGCGCCCACAACGACGCCATCATGCTGGGCCTGCTCGGCATCGGCCTGCTCGCCGCGCGCGGCCGGCTGTACCTCCTCGGCGTCGTCCTGATCACGCTCGCCGCACTGGTCAAGGCGCCGGCCGCGCTCGGTCTGGTGGCCGTCGTCGCACTGCGGCGGCAGAGCGGTGTGGTCCGGACGGTGGTGACGACGACGACGGTCGCGCTGGCCACGACGGTGGTGGTCACGGCCGTCGCCGGTACGGGCTACGGCTGGGTGGCGGCCCTGAAGACGCCGATCTCCCCGCACAACTGGTCACCCACCAGCGTCCTCGGGCGGGTCACCGGGCGGCTGCTCGATGACCTCGGCAGTAACCTGGCGCCCCTTGCGACGCCGGTGTGGCACGCGGCCGGATTGTTGGCGACAATGATCGCCGTGCTGCTCATCTGGCTGCGGCTGCGGCCCGCCCCGGTCTACGCGCTCGGCCTGAGCCTTGCCGTCATGGCCGTCCTCGGCCCCGCGATCCGTCCGTGGTACGCCCTGTGGGGGCTGTTCCTCATCGCCGCCGCCGCGCCCAGCACCTCCGTGCGCCACCGGGTGGCCGCCGCCACCGCGGTCCTCGCGCTCGCCGTGCTGCCGAGCGGCTCGGCCCCGGACCTGGCCCAGGTGCTGCTGGCCGTCTCCGGCGGCGTCCTCGCGATCGTGGTGCTCTGGCAGGCGCACCAGGCGGCCCAGGCGCCGGTGCTGGGACGGACCGCGTGAGAGCGCCGCGCACCGAGAAGGGCCGACTGGCCCTCGTACTGACGCTCGCCGCCGCCGTCGCCGTCTTCACCGCCACGGTCCCGCTCCTGCGGGACTGGTTCGACCTGCGCGTGTACTACGGGACGGTGCACACCTGGATCCACCACGGCGGGCACATCTACGACTACCGGGTGCCGGGGACGGCGTACGGCTTCACCTATCCGCCGTTCGCCGCCCTGAGCATGCTGCCGATGGCGTACGTCGGCCTCGGCACCGCCATCGTCCTCGCGCTGCTGCTGAACCTCGCGGCCGCCGCCCTCGTGCTGTGGATCCTCCTCGGCCGGGAACTGCGCCGCTACGGCTGGTTCGGCTGGGCGCTCGCCGCCTGCGCGCTGGCGCTGCTCGAACCCGTCCGGGACACCTTCAGCTTCGGGCAGGTCAATCTGCTGCTGCTGGCACTCGTGCTCACCGACGCCTGGCTGCTGTCCACCGGGCGCGAACGCTGGGCCGGGGCAGGTATCGGGCTCGCGGCAGCGGTGAAGCTGACGCCCGCGCTCTTCGTCGGCCTGCTGCTGCTCGCCCGGCGCTGGCGGGCCGCCGCCGTGGCGACGGCGGTCACCGTCGGGGCGACCCTGCTCGCGGCCTGGGCCGCGCCGGGCGCCTCCCGCTTCTACTGGACGCACGCCGTCTGGGACACCACCCGCGTCGGCCGCCTGGACTATGTCTCCAACCAGTCGCTGCAGGGCATCCTGGCCCGGCTCGCGGCGCCCGACACCCCGAGCCACGCGGCCTGGGCGACGGCCGTCGTGCTGGTCCTCGCGGTGTGGGGATGGCGCACCCACCGCGCGCTGCGGACCGGCGACTGGCGGGCCGCCTTCGCCCTGACCGGGCTGGCCGCCTGTCTGGTCAGCCCGATCACCTGGGTGCACCATCTCGTCTGGCTGCTGCCGTCCTTCGCCGTGCTGCTGAGCACCCGCCGACTGCGCATCGCGGCCGTTCTGTACGTGGCGCTGTGCAGCAGCGTGGTGTGGCTGTGGTTCGACGACGCGTCCGGCATCGACGGCTTCCTCGGCAGCAACACCTACGCCTGGATCACTCTCGGGCTGCTGCTCGGGCTGCCGGTCGGTCAGGCGCCCGGCGAGCGCCTTCTCCTCAGCCACAGCGTCAGCCCGGCTGCCGCGCCCGCGCTCGCGCCCACCGCACCCGCGAGCACACCCGGGACGGCCCAGCCGGCCGTGTCGCGGTCCACGGCCGCCGTCCTCGGCAGCGCGGCCGGACCGGCCCGTGACACGGTCGGCCGTTCGGACGACAGCGAGCCGACCGGAGCCACCCGTCCGACGGCGGCGAAACCCCAGTCGAGCAGCGAGCGCGCCTCCTCGTAGACCGTGAACCCACCGCCGGCCTGAGGGTTCATCACGGTCACCAGAAGGGTGTGGCCGCCGCGGCGGGCGGCGGCCACGAGCGTGTTGCCTGCATGGCTCGTGTAGCCGTTCTTGATGCCGATCAGGCCCGGGTAGGGCTGGACGCCGTTGCGGCCGGTCAGCAGCCGGTTGGTGTTGGCGATCTCGTACGACTGGCCCTCGTCGCCGGGGAAGCTCGACTCGGCGGTGGCGCAGTAGCGTGCGAAATCCGGATTCTGCAGTCCGGTCCGCCCGAACACCGCGAGGTCGTACGCCGAGGACACCTGGCCGTCGGCGTCGTAGCCGTCGGGGGAGACCACATGGGTGTCCAGTGCACCCAGGGCACGGGCCTTGGCCTGCATCTGACGGACCGTGGTCTGCACTCCGCCGTTGAGTGCGGCCAACACATGGACGGCGTCGTTGCCGGAGTTCAGGAAGACCCCCCGCCACAGGTCGCTGACCTGGTAGGTGTCGCCCTCCTTCACCCCGACGAGGCTGCTGCCGGGACCGACGTCCGACAGCTCCCGTGCGGTGACGGTGTGCCGGGTGTCGGCGGGCAGCCCCGGCAGCACGGTGAGGGCGAACAGTGTCTTGAGGGTGCTGGCGGGAGGCAGCGGGCGGTGCGCGTCGTGCGCGGCCAGCACCTGCCCGGTGTCGGCATCGGCGACCAGCCACGACAGCGCCGACACCTCGGGGAGTTCGGACACCCCCGCGCGTTGTCGTACCTGCGTTCCCGACGCGTACAGGGGGGAGGTTCCGGGAGCCGTGGGCCGCGGTGTGTCGGAGTCGAGGCCCGCGACGGCGATGGCGGGGTGGGAGGAGAGGGCCGCCGTCCAGGCCGCGCCGAGAGCGCAGCAGGAGACGACGACGCGGGACGAGAATCCTATGGTCATACCCGCCACCTTGGAGCGGTCCTGGCGGCCGCGCCTGGGCAGCTTGCGCCGAGTGGCGGCATCGGGCACCCGGATGCCGGACACCGGGGTCCGCCCTGCGGGGCCGTCAGGTCGTCGGCAGGGTGGGCTGGATCAGACGCAGGAACGACGCGTTGTCGGGCGTGGCCCGCATCCGATCCAGCAGGGTCTGAAGGTTCGACTGCCCGTCCCGCGGCTTCAGGACGCGCCGCAGTCCGCGTACAGCCGTCAACTCGGCCCCGGGCAGCAGAAGTTCCTCACGGCGGGTACCGGATCCGGCGATGTCCACGGCCGGGTGGATCCGGTGGGCGGCCAGCTCCCGGTCCAGCCGCAGCTCCATGTTGCCGGTGCTCTTCAGCTCCTCGAAGAAGAAGTCGTCGGCACGGGATCCGGTCTCGACCAGGGCGGTGGCGAGGATCGTGAGCGAGCCGCCCTCCTCGGCCAGCCGGGCGGCGCCGAAGAGACGCTTCGGGCCCTGCAGGGCGGCGGCGTCGACGCCACCGCTGAGGGTGCGGCCACCAGCGGCGGCCGCGTTGTTGTGCGCCCGGCACAGCCGGGTCAGCGAGTCGAGCAGAAGGACGACGTCCTGCCCCTGCTCGACGAGCCGCTTGGCCCGCTCGACAACCAGTTCCGCGAGGGCGATGTGCTCCTTCGGTGTCCGGTCGAAGGTGGAGGCGTACACTTCGCCGCGCACCGAGCGCCGCATATCCGTCACCTCCTCGGGCCGCTCGTCGAGCAGCACCACCATCAGGCGGCATTCAGGGTGGTTGGCGGCGACGGCCGCGGCGATCTGCTGGAGCAGCACGGTCTTGCCGGTCCTCGGCGGGGCGACGATCAGGCCGCGCTGCCCCTTGCCGACAGGCGCGAGGAGGTCGACGACGCGACCGGACAGGCCCGCCGCGGGGTGTTCGAGCCGCAGCCGCTCGCGCGGGTGCAGCGGGGTGAGGTCGCGGAAGTGCGGGCGCCCGCGCAGCTCCTCGGGCGTACGGCCGTTGATCTGTGTCACCTCGGTGAGGGCCCGCCCGGCGCGGAAGCCGACGAGGGTGTCGCCCCTGCGCAGGCCGTGGCGGCGGATCAGGGCCGGGGAGACCTGGGGATCGGAGGGCGCGGCGTGGCAGCCGTTGGCTCGCAGATGCCCCTTCCCGCCGTGGTCCATGTCGAGGACTCCGGTGACGGACTGGGGCGCCTGCTGCCGCGCCACGGGAGGGGGCTGGAGCGTGGTGGTCATATGAGGTCCTTTCACGGACGGAGAGCAGGAAGGGAGAAGAGGAGGGCCGGGAGGCGGCATGCTCACGCCTCGTCACGGCGGGGAAGTCACCTCGGGCACAGCGACAGGGCGGTGGTCACGAGGTGATGCGGGAAAGCCGATGCGCCGGTCGATGACGACGGCGGACAGAACGGCGAACTGAAGGGATACAGCACCGGCGCCCGGAACGGGGCGTACACAGGTGCTGACCGCACTGTAGCACTCGACCGGTGGGTGTGCACCGCCGACGGATGTCACAACCGCCGACTCGTCGCCGTGCACCCCCATCAGCGTACGGGTGGCGCCGTCTATTCCCCCGGGGCCTGTTCCCCGGGTCCCGATGCCGGGCAGAATCGATCGTCGTACGGCGTCAGCCCGACCCCCGCGACAAGGAGTCACGACGCCGACCGGTTCGACGTCACCCGGCCCGGGCGCAGCGGCACCCCGCGGCACCTCTCGCTCGGGCACGGCGCCCACTACTGCCTGGGCGCGCCCCTGGCCCGTCTGGAGGCCGGGATCGCGCTGGAGCGGTTGTTCACCCGCTTCCCGGTCCTGGAACTCGCCGTGCCCGAGGACGAGTTGATCCGCCGTGCCAGTTTCGTCGGCAACGGCGTACCGACGCTGCCTGTGCGTCCGCGGCCCTGAGCCGCAGGCCGGTCGTACGGGGGCCGGGGTGGTGCGCCCCGGCCCCGCGCGTGCTCAGCAGTACAGGTTGGAGCCGGGGCTGACACCGAGGACGGCGGTGAACCGCTGATAGGCGTCCACACGGCTCTGCACCTGGGCGGGGTTCCTGCCGTCGCACTCCAGCGAGCCGTTGATGACCACGCGTCGTCAAACGCGCCATCTCGAGATACAACGCCAAAGGCATCGTCGACCGCACCAGCTACAAGGCCACGATCAGCATCGACATCCTCACCGGCACCCCTTGACACCACACACCCACCGCTAACTACACGGCATTGGGACTAGCCGTCGAGTTCGAAGACGCCGAAACCGAAACCGCGGGCGGAGATCGTGCCGCCTGCCAGTTCCACACCCGAGGCCTCCACGGGGTGGCCCACCACGGGGTGTGCGAAGCGCGCCTGGGTCCGCCGGGGATTGACGATCACCAGAAAGCGGCCCCCTCGCAGATAGACGAAGGGGTATCCCGTGTGCAGGACCTCGACGGACGTGCGGGGGCCGAGTTCCGGGACGGTCCTGCGCAGGGTGATCAGGCGGCGCACCAGATGGAGGAGGGACGTCTCGTCGGCGCGCTGCGCGGCGACCGTCGGGCGGTCGGGGGAGGGGTCCACGGGCAGATAGAAGCGGTCCTCGGAAGCCGTGGAGAATCCGGCGTTCGGGCCTTCGTCCCACTGCATCGGGGTGCGGGAACCCGCCCGGTTGTAGCGGGGGCCGAGCACGCTGCCCTCCTTGTCGGGCAGGCCCGGGACGTAGCGCATGCCGATCTCGTCGCCGTAGTAGATCGCGGGCAGTGTCGGCCACGTCAGCTGGAACGCGAAGGCCGCCGGGAGCTGTTCGGCCGTGCGCGGGCCGCAGTTCAGACGGGAGAAGTCGTGGTTCGAGGTCGGCAGGGAGACGAAGCCGGTGCTGCCCAGCGCCGTCGCCGCCTTCTCGTACGCCTCCACGAAGGGGCGCGGCGAGCCCTTGCCGTCCGCGTCGAAGAAGCAGTCCAGCGGGTCCCAGGCCGCATCCACCGTGCCCTCGCCGTTGCTCCACAGGGAGCGCAGGGGCAGGCCGTCGGCGGGGCCGCCGAAGTGCAGGAAGAAGTCCGCGTGGAAGCCCGCCGGGACCGAAACCTCCGGGTCGCCCCACTCCGACAGCAGCACCGCCTGCGGATGGGCGCCGTCCAGCCAGTGCCGCAGCTCCGTCCAGATCGCGGCCGTCTCCGTCTTGTCGGGGTCGTCCTTGACGAGCGAGGCGGCCATGTCGACCCGGAATCCGGCGACACCGAACCGGAGCCAGTGGTCGATGATCTCGCGGAGCGCGGCACGGTTGGTGCGCGGGCCCTCCGCGTCGACCGGCTGCCGCCATGGCTGGGCCGGGTCGTCGCGGGCGTAGCCGAAGTTCAGCGCGGGCTGGAAGCCGAAGAAGTTCGGCAGATAGGAGCCGGACCGGGTGCCGGGGGAGGGGACGAATCCCTCCGGGCGGCCCTCGGCAGCCCAGATGTAACGGTGGTCGTCCGGATCGTCCGCCGAGGCCAGGAACCAGGGATGCCGGTCGGAGGTGTGCCCGGCCACGAGATCGAGGAGGACACGGATGCCGCGTCGGCCCGCCTCCTCGACCAGCCCCGCCAGTTCGTCGGCCGAGCCGTAACGGGGCGCCACGGTCAGGTAGTCGGCGACGTCGTAGCCGGCGTCGTGGAACGGGGAGGCGAAACAGGGGTTGATCCAAACGGTGTTGACGCCCAGCCAGGCGAGGTGGTCGAGGCGCTCGGCGATCCCGTTGAGGTCGCCGATGCCGTCGCCGTCGGAGTCGGCGAAGGACTGCGGGTAGATCTGGTAGAAGACGGCGTCGGCCAGCCAGGCGGGGGCGGGACGGAACGAAGTCATGGACCGGACCCTACGGGAGCGGGGGCGTACGTGCCGGGGCCCTACGCTCGTTGACCGAACATGACCGATGCGAACGACCGCGGGACCGGGGCCGGTCCACGTCCGCACCGCGACCGCACATCAAGAGCCTCCCGGGTCCGTCCCCTCCCGCCCCGCGAACCGCGTGACCGGCCACGACCGCTAGGGTGAGCGCGGCCTTCGACCAGAGGCCTGTTCCACGGGGGATGATCCGCATGAGTGCGATTCTGTTCAATGTGACGACCGCGGCACTGATGGTGCTGATGTTCAAGGCCGGTGTGCTGCTCATCGGCGAAGGAACGGTTCGCCGACGGCCGGTCCCCTGGGCGTCGGTCGCCCTCACCGCCGTCGCCGCCGCCGGGGTGGTGCTCCAGTTGAGCTGGTCCGGGGCGATGGACGCCCTGGACAGCGATCCGCGCAAGTCCGGCTGGTGGCGCGTGGTGACGTCCGTGTTCATGCAGAACGGCGGGGTCGTCGGGACCATCTGGAACCTCGGCACCCTCGCGGTGATCGCCGCACTGGCCCACTGGTTCTGGCGCGCCCCGCTGACGCTGGCGCTGTTCGCCGGCGGCATCCTGCTGCCCGAGCACATCGACACGCTGTTCGGCGAGACCGCGCGCAGCACCGACCCGCGTAACTTCGCGGGCAGTTCCGGTGCGACGTACTTCCTGGCCGCGACCCTCGCGGCGGGTCTGCTGCTCACCACCACCGACGCCAAGGAACGGCTGCTGGCACTGAGCGTGCCCGCGGCCGGTCTCGCCATGTGGCTGGCGCAGGACAACGGGCACGGCCTGGTGACCGTCTACGGGTTCCTCCTCGGCGCCGCCGTGCTGCCGATCGCCCGCCGACTGCCCCACCCGGCCGCGCCGGCACCGGCCGACCGGCTGTCCCGCGTGAGCAGGCGCACCGTCGAACGACCGCCCGCGGACGCCTGACCGGGCGACCGCGCCGCGATCGGACGGAGCCGGATCGCGGCAGCCGGACCCGGTCGGCGTCGGCCTCCGGTCGGGGACCGGGGCGCAGCGGCGTGCGGTGGTTCTAAGCTGGCGTGATGTTCTCCCCGCATGGTCCGAGCCTGCGCGAGCTGGCCGTTCAGGCGCTGTCCTCGGTCGAGCGCGGCTACGATCTGCTCGCGCCCAAGTTCGATCACACCCCCTTCCGGACGTCGGACGCGGTGCTGGACGCCGTCGAACGCGCGCTGGGGACGATGGGGCCCTTCGACCACGGACTGGATCTGTGCTGCGGTACGGGGGCGGGGACGGAGGTCCTGCGCACGGTGTGCCGCGAGAGCGTCACCGGGGTCGACTTCAGCGCGGGCATGCTGGCCGTCGCGCGGCGGCAGGTGCCGTGCGACGGGCGGCCCAGGGTCGCCTGGGCGCGGGGCGACGCCCGCGCCCTGCCCTTCGGGTCCGTCTTCGACCTCGTGGTGAGCTTCGGCGCCTTCGGTCACTTCCTGCCGGGCGAGCTGCCCGGGCTGTTCGTGCAGGTCCACTCGGTGCTGCGGCCGGGCGGGCGGTTCGTGTTCCCGATCGGGGCCCCGCCGCGCCCGGCCTCACCCTGGTACTGGGCGCTGCTCGGCTTCGACACCGCTATGCGCGTCCGCAACGCCCTGTGGCGCCCGCCGTTCGTGATGTACTACCGGGCGTTCCGCCTCGGCGACATACGGCGTGAGCTGAGTCGCGCCGGGTTCACCGTGGAGCAGCAGGCGCTGCCGGACTTCGGCCACCGGCCGGACGGCAGCCCGCGCTGCCGGCTGCTCGTGGCCACGCGGACGGGGGGCGGGGCCCCCGCGGCGGTCAGCCAGCCGCCGGCAGGGTGAACTCGTAGACCAGCGCCTCGCGTTGGGCCTCCACCACGAGATCGGTGATCTCCAGGGGCCGGTCCCACTGGTCGTGCACGCGCCGGGTCACCCGCACGGTCGGCGGCAGCGGGGTGATGGCGTCACGGTGGTGCAGGGTCAGACCGGCCGTGCGCATCCAGTCGTAGGCACGCCACAGTTCGGCCGAGGTCCTGCCGTCCGCCCGGTCGCGGTAGCGGGCCAGTTCCGGCACCTCGGCGACGGCGACGGCGGAGAAGGAGGTGACGGCCGTCCGCGTCCCACTGCCGTCCGCCGCGGCGGACGCGTACCGGTGGACGAGGGTGGGCCGCCGGGGCGCGAGGCCGAGCTCCCGGGCGTGCTCGGGGGAGGGGACCTCCCAGGTGACGGTCGCCCGGCCGGGCTCCGCGCCCTGGGCGCCCACGGGAAAAGCCAGCGAGGGGACGTGCGCGGCCGTCGCGCCGGGCAGTACCGCGTGGCTGCCGCGCCGGTCGGTGGCGACCAGTCCGGCGCGGCGCAGGATCTGCAGGGCCTGGCGCACGGTCTCCCGGCTGACCTGGAAGTGCGCGGCCAACTGCCGCTCCCCGGGCAGCCGTTCCCCCGGCGGAATTCCGCCGTCGCGTAACTCGCCCAGCAGTTCGGTGGCGATCCTCCAGTAGAGCGGTTCCTCAGGCGGGTGAGGAAGAGGGTGGTCGGACGGGGTGGTGCGGGCCATGTCCGCGCCTCCTGGTGACAAGACGTAGCCGTGTGGAATCAGTGCGCGACCACATCTAGCATTGGTCTAAACCACCAGGAAAGGGTGGACCGGCACTTCGGCCGAATCCGGCCCGTACCCCGTGTCGTCCGGCCGGTGTCCGCATCGTGTCGAGGTGCCCTCAGAACCGGGCGGGCAGCCAGCGCAGTTGGACCGCCTGCTGGTGGGGTCCGCCGCCCTCATGGTCGTTGAAGTCGTAGACCTCGATCGTCTTGTCCTTGTGCGCCCACGCGTTGAACGCGGCGAAGACCGTGGAGGGCGGGCACGTCTGGTCCTCCAGCGCCGCCGAGAACAGCGCGGGCGCCCGGCCGCGCGCGGCGAAGTGCACACCGTCGAAGTACGACAGGGTCCGCAGCACCCGCTCGGTGCGGCCGCGGTGCGTCTTGAGGTAGGAGCCGATCTCCCGGTAGGGCTGGCGGTCCGTGAGGGTCGTCGCGCGCGGGAAGTCGCAGAGGAACGGCACGTCCGGCGCGATCGCCACCAGGTCAGGTACGAGACCGCCGACCGCGATCGTGATGCCGCCGCCCTGGCTGGTACCGACGGCCGCGGTGCGGGAGGCGTCGGTCAGCGGGTGTGCCCGGGCCGCCTCGACGGCGCGCACGCCGTCCGTGAACAGCCGCCGGTAGTAGTACGTCTCGGGGTCCTCGACGCCCCGCGTCATGAACCCGGGGACGGCCGGTGCGCTGCCCACCGGGTCGGGGGTGTCGCCGCCGCCCCACGTACTGCCCTGTCCGCGCGTGTCCATCACGAAGTGCGCGAAGCCCGCCGACGCCCACAGCAGATGCATGTGCGGCAGCGCGCGCCCGCCGCCGTAGCCGACGAACTCCACGACTGTGGGAAGCGGTTCGTCCCTGGCGGCCGGCACGGTCAGCCAGCCCTTGACCGGGTGGCCGCCGAAGCCGGCGAACGTCACGTCGTACACCTGGACCGTCCTCAGGCCGGTCTCGACGGGCTCGAAGCGGGCATCCAGGTCGTGTTCGCGGGTCTCCTGCAGCGTCTTCGTCCAGAAGGCGTCGAAGTCCGAAGGCTCCACCGAGGCGCTGCGGTAGTCGCGGAGCTGGTCGAGCGGCAGGTCGAACAAGGCCATGGAGGACCGCCTTTGACGTCAGGGATGCGGGCGATCACACCGTACGGTGACGTCCGGGGCGCCGCCAGACCGCCCGTTCGCCGACGCTCGGTCCCGGCCGTTCACGCTGTGCGCCGTCCCCAGTCCGGACCCGTGCGGGCCCACTCGTCCTCCCACTCGGCCATGCGGTGCCGCTCGGCGGTCCGGCCGATGACCGCGCGGCCCAGGAAGACCGCCCCGGCCATGCCGGCCGCGGCCCACACCCCCGCCGTCAGGCCGTGCTGCCACACCGCGGCATTGCTGGGCGGCGGGGAGACTCCGTGATTCCTCGTGTCCAGCCACACCTGCACCCGGTCGCCGCGCAGCGAGCCCGCCGGGACCTTCGCGAGCGTCGTCCGGGTGCCCTTGCCGGGCTCGGTCCAGCGCACCGGAACCTGGTAGAGGGGCTGCTTGGCGCCCTGCGCCGAGGGCGCCGCGGCCGGGGCGTCCTGGAGAAGCAGCGCGGGTACCTGATGGCGTTCTGTGCGCTGGACGGACTGTGTCGCGTGCGCGTCGCCGTACGCCCACCAGCCCACGGCCGTGCCGACGAGCGGCGCCCCGACGCACAGCAGCAGGGCGAGAAGGAGCGATGTCCACGCCTCGACGACATCCGACCGCCGGCGCAGCGGATTGCGCCGCCAGCGCCAGCCGCGCATCCGGGTTCGCATCTCGACCTCCTTGCCGCCACGTCCCGCTCGTCGTGGAGGGGCCGAGCCCCCTGGGGAACCCGCACACCGCCCCGGCCACGATCAAGGAGCCCCTCGGCGCAGCACCGCGCGACGGCGCCCGCGGTGCACCGGCCCGCCCCCGAGGGACAGGCCGTACGGCACCCCCGCCTCCCGCGACTCACGACGACGGCGGCCCCGATACGCCCCGCATCCGGGACCCGTTCCTGCCGGACCGGCCGCACCGCCGACCCCGGGCGTGGGGACGGCCGCACACGGACCGGCGCGGAAGCTGCGCGGACGCGCTCCGAACGCGCCGCGGACGCGACACTGGATGCTCCGACATGAAACGGCCTTTTATGCCGATTCTCCTCCCCGGCGAGGTTCCCGGCCATGTGGCCCCGAAACCTGGTGCCGGGCCGGTGGCGTGACGGCCGAGGTGCTCGACGGTTCAGCCGAAGCGTTCGATACGGATGCGGTCCACCGGCTGCCCGGCCTCGACCAGCAGCCGCGAGGCATGCTCCGCAAACGCGTTGGAACCGCACACATAGGCTTCCCACCCACCGGGAGGCGCCTCGGCCATGAGTGGCGCCACATGGGTCGCGGACATACGTCCCACCGGCGTCCCCTGGGGCGCGCTGCGGGTGAAGACGGGTGTGGTCTCGGCTCCGTACTCGTCCGCGTAGATCAGATCCCCCGGCCCGCGGGCCGAGACCAGCAGCCGCAGCGGCACGTCCAGGCCGCGTGCCCGGTGGTGGCGCACCATCGACATCAGCGGGACGACCCCCGAGCCGGCGCCGATGAGCAGCGCGGGCCGGTCGCCCGGCCAGGCGAAGAAGCCGCTCAGCGGGCCGCGCATCTCGATCCGGTCCCCGGGCTCGGCCATGGAGTGGAACCAGCCGGACACCTCGCCGCCCTCGACATGGTCCAGGGTCAGCTCGATGTGACCGGTGTCGTCGGGAGGCGACGCGATCGAGTAGTGCCGCTGCGCCACGTAACCGTCCCCGGCCCTCAGCCGCAACAGCAGGTGCTGGCCGGGCAGATGTCCCGCCCAGCCGGGAACCGCGAACCGGAAGGTCGCCGCGCGCGGTGTCTCCCGGCGGATCTCGGTCAGCGTCGCGGTCTGCCAGTGTGCGGCGGTGCTGCCGCTCACGGCGATCCGCCCGGGCACGGCGAAGGCGGTGGGCGGCAGAAAGCGGCCGGCGGTCACGCCCGACTCAGTCACCTCAGTCACCGGAGTACCGCTGCTCCTCCCACGGGTTGCCCCGCGCGTGATAGCCGTTCTGTTCCCAGAACCCCGGCTCGTCGTGGTCGAGGATCCTCAGGCCCGCGATCCACTTGGCGCTCTTCCAGAAGTACAGGTGCGGCACCAGCAGCCGTGCCGGGCCCCCGTGCTCGGCCGGCAGCGGCCTGCCCTCGTACTCGAAGGCGATCCAGGCGCGCCCTCCGGTGAGGTCGGCGAGCGGAAGATTGGCGGTGTACCCGGTGTGGGAGTAGGCGACGGCGTGCGTGGCCGTCGCCCCGGGCCGTACCGCATCCAGGAACGCATCCAGCGACACGCCCCCGAACCCCACCCCGAACTTCGACCAGCCGGTCACGCAGTGGATGTCACCGTTGTACGCCGACACGGGCAGCGCATGCGCCTGTGCCCAGTCCCAGGTGCGGGGTTCGGTCACCTCGCCGTCGATCCGGAAGGACCAGTCCGCCGCCGTCAGCACAGGGGTGACCTCGGCGGACAGGACGGGCCAGTCGTCGCCCGCGTCGTACTGGCCGGGCGGCAGCCCGGGGTCGGGGACGCGCGGGCGCCCGGTGAAGCCTCGGGTGACGTGCATGGTGGGGTGGTGCCTCTCCGGGCGGCCGGACGGGACCGCCGGCCGGGCGCGATCGATACGGACGCCCTCCACCGTACGCGCCCGCGCACGGTGCTCCCGCCCCGGCCGATCCCGATCATTGCGGACGTATGAACTCTCCGGCGGCCCGGGAATAGCCGCCATCCGATCTACCTTGGCCAGTAGTGGCCGGTGCCGGTGGCCCCTGGACCGGCGGTGCGGCGACCGTGAAGGAGAGTGAGGCAGCACATGCCCAAGGCGTATGCGTACACGCGGTACGGCGGCCCGGAGACCGAGACCTTCGTCGAGGTGCAGCGGCCGAGTCCCGGCCCCGGACAGCTGCTCGTCGCGGTGCGCGCGGCGGGCGTGAACCCCGTCGACTGGAAGCTCCGTGGCGGCCTGAGGCGGCCCGGTGACACCGGAGAGCCGAGCTTTCCCGTCGTCCTCGGCAGCGAGGTGGCCGGGATCGTGGAGGAGGTCGGCGAGGGCGTGACCGGTTTCGCCGCCGGTGACGCGGTCTTCGGCAACACCGTGTCCGGTGGATACGCCGAGTACGCCCTGCTGCCCGCCGCGGTGACGGCGCATCTGCCCGCGGAGCTGTCCTTCACGGACGCCGCGGTCCTGCCGGTCGCCGCGGCCACCGCGTACGACGGGATCCGCCAGCTGGACCTGCCCGCCGGTGCGACGCTGCTGGTCATCGGCGCCGGCGGGGGAGTCGGGGTCGCCGCCGTGCAGATCGCCCGCGCCTTCGGGCTGCGCGTGATCGGCACGGCGAGCGAGGGCAAGAAGGACTTCGTCGAGCAACTCGGCGCCGTACACATCGCGCCGGGCCCGGATCTGGACGCGCGGGTGCGGGCCGCTGCCCCGGACGGCGTGGACGGTGTCTACGACCTCGTCGGCGGTGACGTGCTGGAGGAAGCCGCCACCCTGCTGACCGACCGGTCGAAGCTGATCTCCGCCGCCGCGCGCCAGGAGGTCGAGCGACTCGGCGGGGCACCCGTGAGCCGGGCCCGCACCGCCGCCGTGCTCGACGAGGTCGCGCGCCTGGTGGTACGCGGCGACGTGGCCCCCTACGTCACCCGGACCTTCCCGCTGGAGCGCGCCGACGAGGCGCTGCGCGCCGTCGAAGAGGGCCACGCCCGGGGCAAGGTCGTGATCGAGGTCGGCGCATGAGTGACATCCGGCACGTTCTCGACAACCCCGCGCTCGCCTCGCTGACCGGCCCGCACGCCCACTTCGCCGAGCGCCGGGGCCGCATCCTGCGCTACCCGACGGACGTCTCCCCCTGGGTGGGGCTGCCCGTCGACCCGGGCGCCGACGACTGGGCCGACCTCGCGGCGCTCGCGGGTCCGGGTGCCGAGGCTCCGCTGCCCGGCTTCCGCGGTGAACTGCCGGAGGGCTGGGAGATCACCTTCGACCTGGACGGCGTGCAGCTCGTCGACGACGGGATCCCCGCCGCTCCCGAACCGGAGGCCGTACGGCTCACCCCGGCCGATGTGCCGGAGATGCTGGACCTGGTCGAGCGCACCCGGCCGGGACCCTTCCTGCCGCGCACCATCGAACTGGGCACCTATCTGGGCATCCGCCGGGGCGGCGCGCTGATCGCGATGGCCGGAGAGCGGCTGCACCCGCCGGGCTGGACCGAGATCAGCGCCGTGTGCACCGACCCCGCCTACCGCGGCCAGGGACTGGCGACCCGGCTGATCCTCGCCGTCGCGCACGGCATCCGCGAGCGCGGCGAGACACCGTTCCTGCACACCGGCGCGGGCAACACCAACGCCATCCGGCTCTACGAGTCCCTGGGGTTCCGGCTCCGCCGCCGGACGAGGTTCCTGTCGGCGCGGGTACCGGAGTCCGCGGTGGACGAGCAGACGGTGGGGATCTGACGGCGCTGAGGGTCTGACGGCGATGGACATCTGATGACGGTGGGAATCCGTTGACCCGCGCCCCGGGCCCTGGGGGCGCGAGTCGCGGGTCGCGGGTCAACGCCCGGCAGTCGTGGCGCTGTTGTAGCGCAACAGATACGCGGCGAAGCGTTGCAGGTCCTCTTCGGGCCAGCCCGCGAGCCGCTCCCGGAACGCCTCCCGGCGGCTCTCGGTGACCTGGGCCAGGATCCGCGTCCCCGCCTGGGTCAGATACAGCACCTGGACCCGGTGGTCGCCCGGATCGAGCCGCCGCTCGATCAGACCGGCCCGCTCCAGGGCGGCCACCTGGCGGCTGACCGTGGACTTGTCCAGGGCGTAGTGGTCGGCCAGGTCGGTCGCGCGGCAGCCGCCGCTCTCCTCCAGGTGCCCGAGGAGCGTGTAGGAGACGAGCGAGAGTTCCGGGTGCATCCGGCCGGCCGAGGCGCGGGCGCGCCGGGCGAACGTCGTCAGCTCACGGTGGATCGTCTCGACGGCCGCGTCGGCCGTACCAGCGGTGCCCGTGGCATCGGCCGCGCCGACCGTGTCCACCGCGCCGGCTTCCTCGGCCGCGGGCGCGGCGGGGTCCCGCTCGGGGACAGCGGCTGTGTCGGACGCCTCGTCTGCCTGCACGGGAGCCTCCCTGGGTCATTCTGGTTGTAGAGTACAACCGGATCGCGGAGGCAGCCTTCGCTGCCCGCTGCCCGCTGCCCGCTGCCCGCTGCCCCTGCCCGTCGCCCGCCGCGCACCGGCACACGGCCGGCCGTCCCCCTCCTGCTAGGGTGACCGTCCTGGCCGCGGATCGTCCCGGCCGGTGTTGGCCGAGGAGGTGAGACCCATTTCTGCTGTGTCGGCTCGGGTGCTCTCACCTCATGTCAGCGCGGCTCACCGCCGTTAGGTGACCGCGAGAGCGCCCTTCGGTCAACCGAAAGGCTTCTCGGCTCCATGCCCTCCACGCCCTCCATGTCGCGTTCCCGCGTCGTCTCCGTTCTGCGCTCCGCCGGCTGTGTCTTCGCCGAGGACGAGGCGGAGTTGATCCTCACCACCGCCCGCACGCCCGACGAGGTCGCCGCCATGGTCGACCGGCGGGTGGCGGGCCTGCCCCTCGAACAGGTCCTGGGCTGGGCGGAGTTCCACGGACTGCGCATCATCGTGGAACCCGGCGTCTTCGTGCCGCGCCGGCGCACCGAGTTCCTGGTCCGGCAGGCCCTTGCGGCCGGGCCGGACGCCCGCGTCGTCGTGGACCTGTGCTGCGGCTCCGGAGCGGTCGGCGCCGCGCTCGCCGCCTCGCTCGACGGCCCGGAACTGCATGCCGCCGACATCGAACCGGCCGCGGTCCGCTGTGCCCGCGGCAATGTCGCCGCGTACGGCGGCCGGGTGCACGAGGGCGACCTGTTCGCCGCGCTCCCGGACGAACTGCGCGGCCGTATCGACCTCCTGGCCGCGAACGTGCCCTACGTACCCACGCACGAGGTGCCGCTGCTGCCGTCCGAGGCCCGGGACCATGAGCCTCTGGTCGCCCTCGACGGAGGCTCGGACGGCCTGGACGTCCTGCGCCGGGTCGCCGTGGAGGCGGCCCGTTGGCTGGCGCCCGGCGGCTCCGTACTCGTGGAGACGAGCGAGCACCAGGTCCCCGGGGCCGTGGAGGCGTTCACCCGCGGGGGGCTGCGAGCCCGGCTCGCGGTCTCGGACGAGTGGTACGCCAATGTCCTGATCGGGACCAGGACGTCCTGATCCGCGAGAGAGCGGCCTGATCAGCGCAAGAGCGTCCCGACCGGCAGGCGTCGGACGGTGACGGGACCGAACCGCTCACCCCGCACAGTGATCGTGTGCATCGTGTGCGGGGTGTCCCGACTCATTGTGCAACTAGTTGCATAAAGACCCCGTCCTCGTCTACAACAGAACCAGGACACGCCGGACGGAGGGCCCGATGAGCCGCTACCCGCATCTGCTGACCCCGCTCGACCTGGGTTTCACCACCTTGCCCAACCGTGTGCTCATGGGCTCGATGCACGTGGGCCTGGAGGAGGCCGAGCGCGGCTTCGAGCGCATGGCCGCCTTCTACGCCGCCCGGGCACGCGGCGGGGTCGGGCTCATCGTCACCGGCGGCATCGCGCCCAACGACGCCGGACGCCCGTACGAAGGCGGAGCCAAGCTCACCACCGAGGCGGAGGCCGAGGAGCACTCCCTCGTCACCGAGGCCGTGCACGCGGCGGGCGGCCGGATCGCCCTGCAGATCCTCCACTTCGGGCGGTACGCCTACCACCGCGACCTCGTCGCGCCCAGTGCGCTCCAGGCCCCGATCAGCCCGTTCGTCCCGCACGCGCTCACCGACGCCGAGGTTGAGCAGACGATCGACGACTACGCGCGCGCCGCTCGTCTGGCCCGCCAGGCCGGTTACGACGGCGTGGAGATCATGGGCTCCGAGGGCTATCTCATCAACGAGTTCATCGCGGCGCAGACCAACCGGCGCGAGGACCGCTGGGGCGGCTCGTACGAGAACCGTATGCGCTTCCCCGTGGAGATCGTGCGCCGCGTCCGCGAGGCCGTCGGCGAGGACTTCATCATCATCTACCGGCTGTCCATGCTCGACCTGGTCCCGGGCGGCTCCTCCTTCGACGAGGTCGTCACGCTGGCCAAGGCGGTCGAGGCGGCGGGCGCGACCCTCATCAACACCGGCATCGGATGGCACGAGGCCCGCATCCCGACCATCGCCACCTCCGTGCCGCGCGGCGCGTACGCATGGGTGACGAAGAAGGTCATGGGCGCCGTCTCGGTCCCCCTCGTGACCACCAACCGCATCAACACCCCCGAACTGGCCGAGCAGTTGCTTGCCGAGGGATACGCCGACATGGTGTCCCTGGCCCGCCCGATGCTCGCCGACCCCGACTTCGTGGCCAAGGCCGCCGACGGGTGCCCCGAGGCCATCAACACCTGCATCGGCTGCAACCAGGCCTGCCTCGACCACACCTTCAGCGGGCAGATCACGTCCTGCCTGGTCAACCCGCGCGCCTGCCACGAGACCGAGCTGGTCCTGTCCCCGACCCGGCTGCGCAAGAAGGTCGCCGTGGTCGGCGCCGGCCCCGCCGGCCTCGCCTGTGCCGTATCGGCCGCCGAACGCGGCCACCACGTCACGCTGTTCGACGCCGCGGGCGAGGTCGGCGGACAGCTCAACGTCGCCCGCAAGGTGCCGGGCAAGCAGGAGTTCGACGAGACGCTCCGCTACTTCCGCACCCAGCTCGACCGGCACGGCGTGGACGTCCGGCTGAACACCCGGGTCGTCGCGACGGACCTCGCCGGGTTCGACGAGATCGTCGTCGCGACCGGCGTCAGCCCGCGCACCCCCGAGATCCCCGGCATCGACCATCCCCGCGTCCTCGGCTACCTCGACGTCCTGCGGGACGGCGCGCCCGTCGGTGACCGCGTCGCCGTTCTCGGCGCGGGCGGCATCGGCTTCGACGTCGCCGAGTACCTCACCGACACCGGCGACAAGGCGAGCGAGGACCCCGCGACCTACTTCCGCCACTGGGGCGTCGACATGGACTACGACGCTCCCGGCGGCCTCGGGACCCCCGAGCGGCCCGCCCCGCGGCGCACCGTCCACCTCCTGCAGCGCAAGACCTCCAAGGTCGGCGCGGGCCTCGGCAAGACCACGGGCTGGATCCACCGCGCCGAGCTGAAGCACCGGGGCGTCACCATGGTGCCGGGCGTGAGCTACGACCGGATCGACGACGAGGGACTCCATGTCACCGTGGACGGTGAGAGCCGGGTCCTGGAGGTGGACACGATCGTGCTGTGCACGGGACAGGAGCCGAGCCGCGGTCTGTACGAGGAGCTGACGGCCGCGGGCCGGACGCCGCACCTCATCGGCGGCGCCGACCTGGCGGCGGAACTGGACGCCAAGCGAGCGATCAAGCAGGGCACAGAGCTGGCCGCCACGCTTTGACCGGAGCGCTCAGCAGCGCCGCACGCAGCCTCCCTAGGATGGCCCCATGTCACTCCCGCACGCGATCCTGACCGCCCTGCTGGAGAAGCCGTCCTCAGGTCTCGAACTGACTCGTCGGTTCGACAGGTCGATCGGCTACTTCTGGTCGGCGACCCACCAGCAGATCTATCGCGAGCTGGGACGGCTGGAGCACGACGGTCTGATCCGTGCCCTGCCGACCGAGCAGCCGGCCCGCGGGCAGAAGAAGTCCTACGAGGTTCTGCCCGCAGGCCGTGCCGAACTGGCCCGCTGGGCGGCCACGTCGCAGGACCCCAAGCCGATGCGCGATGTGCTGCTGCTGCGGCTGCGCGCCGCGGCGGTGGTGGGCACCGAGGGCATCGAGGGTGATCTACGCCACCACCTCACCCTGCACCAGCGGCAGTTGGCCGAGTACCAGGAGATCGAGAAGCGCGACTTCGGACCGGGCAGGGACTCGGAACGGGACCGCATCCAGCATTTGGTGCTGCGGGCCGGCATCGATCTGGAGACCTTCTGGATCCAGTGGCTGACCCACGCCCTGGACGAGTTCGAGTCGCTGCCCGACCGCGGGCCCGGACCCGGGCCTGGGTCCGCGGTCGGACCCGCCCCCGACCTCCCCTCCGTTAGCCGTCCCGGCGGCCCCGTCACGGGCCCGTCGTGACCGTCCGCTCGGGGGAGAAGCCGCCCCAGGTGCCGTCCGGCAGCTTCGCCCGGATCCGTACCCGGTACGTGACTCCGGCCTGTCGGCCCACGTAGAAGCTGTAGGCCGCCGTCGAGCGCGGCGGGGTGCCGCCCCAGACCAGCGAGGTGGCCGGCCGTCCGTCCAGTTCGATCCCGTACTCCGTGATGACGCCGTCGGCCGGCGGCGGCACCCAGGACAGATCCAGGTAGTACGCCCCGTCGGCACGATGTGTCGCGGCCCGGAACCGGGTCGGTGCGCTGCCTTCGTCGCCCGCCGAGCCGGGCGCGGTGGTGAGCCGGACCGTGTCACTCGGCGGTGAGAGGTTGTCGGCCGCGTCGCGGGCCCGGACGGTGAACGCGTAGCGGACGCCCGGTCGCAGCCCGGTGACCACGGCCGCTGTCTGGGCGCCGCTCACACTGTGGATCTTCGAGCCGCCCTGGTAGATGTTGTACGACACCACGCCCCGGTCGTCCGACGACCGCTCCCAGGCCAGCTGGACTGCCCGGCTGCCCACCGCCTTGCCGCGGGGCCGCCCCGGCCGGGAAGGAGCCCGTTCGTCGGCGGCGACGGCGGCCGGTGTGGTGGCGCGGACCGCGCGGCCGGCCGGACCGAGGCCGCCGTCGGCCCCACGGGCCCGTACGGTGAAGGTGTACGTCGTCGAGGGTGCGAGCCGGGTGACGTCCACCATGTGCTCTCCGGCGGGCACCGCCGTCACCTTCCTCGTGCCGCGAAAGATCTCGTACCCGGCGATGTCCGTACCGTCCGACACACGGTTCCACATGACGTGCACGCTGGTCGCGCTGCCCGCCACGGCGGTCACCCCCAGGGGCGCCGACGGAAGGCGCCCGCCGCCGTCGCCCGGACCGCTCCGGGCGCAGGACGCGAGAAGCAGGAGAGCACCACAGATCACCGGTACGAGGGCGCGTCGCACAGGCCCCTCCCTCCACGGGGATTGGTCTGTACCTGTATGCCATGGCTGACGTGAGGGCAGCAAGAGGGGGAGCGAGGTTCGCCGCAGCCCGGCCCGGATACGTATGCTGGACCCAGAAGCGGCGTGAACTCGCTTGCCTTTCAGGGCAGTTCGTGCCGACGGCGCGGTTCGCTGTCGTCGCTGATTCCGCGCCGACGAGCGCGGCCGAGCGTCGGGCCCCGTCCGGTCCCGGCGCTCGGCCGCATCACGGGCGCATGCCCGCATCAAGCCATCGGGTCAGTCGTTCACGTCACTCCTTCCTGTACCCGTACGCCTCCGCGGCCGCCGCCTCCACCGCCGCCAGATCCGCGCCCGCCGAGGCCGTGACGACCGCCGCGACCGCGCCCTCCACGAAGGGGGCGTCCACCAGCCGGGTGTTCTCGGGTAGTTCGTCGCCCTCGGCCAGCAGCGCCTTCACGGTGAGCACGGCACTGCCCAGGTCGGCGAGCACGGCGACCCCGGCCCCCCGGTCCACGGCCGCGGCCGCCGCGGCGACCAGCTCGGAGCTGGTGCCGAGCCCGCCGTCGGGAGTGCCGCCCGCCGGGGCGACGGGCACCGTGCCGGCGCCGCCCGCCAGCCCCTTCGCCAGGTCCGCGACCGACTCGGCGACGGCGGCACTGTGCGAGACGAGCACGATGCCGACCAGCTTCTCGGAGGTGTCACTCACCGGCGGCCTCCGCGAGTGTGGCGATCAGCAGGGCCGAGGAGGTGGCACCGGGGTCCTGGTGCCCGATGCTGCGCTCGCCCAGATAGCTCGCCCGGCCCTTGCGGGCCTGCAACGGCGTCGTCGCGACGGCGCCCTCCTCGGCGGCCGCTCGGGCCGCCCCGAACGAGGTGGCCAGCGCGTCCACCGCGGGCACCAGGGCGTCGATCATGGTCTTGTCGCCGGGCGCGGCGCCGCCCAGCGCCATCACCCCGTCCACGCCCGCCCGCAGCGCCTGGATCAGCTGCTCCTCGGTGACCTCCTCCGCGTCCCCGAGCGCCTTGCCGGCGCGGCGCAGCAACGTCCCGTACAGCGGGCCGGAGGCTCCGCCCACCGTCGAGATCAGCTGTTTGCCCGCGAGTTGGAGGACCGCGCCCGGCGAGGCCGGCACCTCCTTGTCCAGGGCGGCGGCGACCGCGCGGAAGCCGCGTTGCAGATTGCTGCCGTGGTCGGCATCGCCGATCGGCGAGTCGAGCGCGGTCAGTCGCTCCGCCTCGCGGTCGACGGAGGCGGCGGTCGCCGTCATCCAACGGCGGAAGAAGTCGGCGTCGAGCACTGGATCTCCTTGCGTGGTACGGACGTTGACCTCACTCACGAATCCGGGGCGGCCGTGTGCCGGAGGATCACCTGCCCCAGCGCAGGCCCGGTGTGCTGACCGGCGCGTCCCACAGCCGCAGCAGCTCCTCGTCGATCTGGCACAGGGTGACCGAGGCGCCGGCCATGTCGAGCGAGGTGACGTAGTTGCCGACGAGGGTGCGGGCGACCGCGACGCCGCGGTCGGCCAGCGCCCGCTGCACCTCGGCGTTGTAGCCGTACAGCTCCAGCAGCGGGGTGGCGCCCATCCCGTTGACGAGGACCAGTACGGGATTGCGCGGCCGCATGTCGTCGAGAATGGCGTCGACCGAGACATCGGCGATCTCTCGCGCGGTCATCATCGCGCGCCGCTCGCGCCCCGGCTCGCCATGAATGCCGATGCCCAACTCCAGCTCGCCCGGCGGGAGATCGAAGGTCGGGCTGCCCTTCGCGGGCGTGGTGCCCGCGGTGAGAGCGACACCGAAGCTGCGCGCGTTCTCGTTGACCTGCCGGGCGATGGACTGCACACGCTCCAGCGGCTGTCCTTCGTCCGCCGCCGCCCCCGTGATCTTCTCCACGAACAGGGTGGCACCGGTGCCGCGCCGGCCCGCCGTGTAGAGGCTGTCGGTCACGGCGACGTCATCGTTGACAAGCACCTTCGCGATCTGGATGCCCTCGTCCTCGGCCAGCTCGGCCGCCATGTCGAAGTTGAGCACGTCACCGGTGTAGTTCTTGACGATGAACAACACGCCGGCGCCGCTGTCCACGGCCGCCGCGGCACGCACCATCTGGTCCGGAACCGGGGACGTGAACACCTCGCCAGGACACGCGGCCGAGAGCATGCCCGGACCCACGAAACCGCCGTGCAGCGGCTCGTGCCCCGAGCCGCCGCCGGAGACCAGCGCGACCTTCCCCGCGACCGGGGCGTCCCGCCGCACGATCACCCGGTTCTCCACGTCGATCGTCAGTTCGGGATGCGCGGTCGCCATGCCCCGCAGCGCGTCCGATACCACCGTCTCCGGGACGTTGATCAGCATTTTCATGCCTATCTCCTAGGAACGTTAGCAGGTGACTCTCTGACCTGTGTTTTCCCTGTTCAGGCCGGGTGCGGCCGGTTGTTGACCTTGGCGACCCGTAATAGCTGACCGCGGGTCCTGGCGGGTCTGATGCTGACTGAACACTGGCTTGGCTGACGGATCATCGGATCCCCTGGAGACGCCTTGGGGCACGTGGATGGTGCCTTGCGCATCAGTATCGGCCTTGCGGCAGCGAAGGTCATGTACGCTGCGACTTTCGGCTTGGCTGTCACTGGGCCCCGAGACGAGGCGCCACCGTCCCGCCCGCCCGGCGCACCAACTCGGCGCGCTTCTCGTCGGACAGCACAACTTCGACTGGTCCGGCCGGTGGTGAAGCGGACCGTGCGCCGCATCGTGTTCGGATCCCGCAGATGTTCGTGCAGCCCGTGGGTGGCCCGGCGTCATCCACCCACACAAGGATCTTCGCGGTGGAGGCGCCGGGGATCCGGGCGAGCGCCTCGCGCAGCACCCGCAGGTGGTCGGCCACACATCTTCGTCGGCGACGCCTCCGACGCCCTGGTCCGCGTCACCGGCGCGGTCGCCGTAAGCGACCGGCCCTGGCCTCCGCCCCGCACGATCCCCGAAGCCGACACCAGCGGACCTCCCTTCACCGTCGAGGCCATCCTCGACGCCATCGACCGCCGCACCAGCGACGACACCGTCTTCGCGCTCGAGCGGAGCTCCGCCGACATGTTCCGCGACCGGCTCACGATCACCCGCGCGCACTCCCCGTTCCACCCCGCCGCCGGAGGGCTCGGCTGGGGTCTTCCGGCCGCCATCGGTCTCGAGCTTGGCTGCCCCGACCGGCCCCTGGTCGCCCTCCTCGGCGACGGCGGCATGCAGTACACCGTCTCCGGCCTGTGGACCGCGGCCCGCCACAGGGTCCCCGTGACCTTCGTGGTGTGCACCAACGACAGATACCGGGCGCTGGAGGAATTCGCCGACCTCCTGCACGTCCCCACAGGCGACTACCTCGGCATCCCCGACATCGACGTACTCGACGTCGCACGCGGCTACAGCCTCGAAGTTCACCGCGCCGACACCCTTGAGGACCTCACCGAATACCTCAAGAAGGGCCCGGATGCCACCGGACCACGCCTCGTCGAGATCTTCCAACGCTGACACCACGACAAGCCACACCCCCAGGGACGCAACACCGCGCACCCGCACCCCCGAGTACTACCCTGACGAACCAGGCCAAACTGGGGCATCAGACCGTATGGAGCTAGTGTGGAAGAGCGACATCGAGCGGATGCTCGGCACCGGCCGATGGAACGGAATGGGACATGACCGCGCAAGCGAGCAGGACAGACCCCGGCATCGCGCTTTCCAGTGCGCCGGTTCCCCCTATTACGGGGACCCATGGACCCCGCGCGGCGGCTGAGCACGTCGTCTCGGGCAATTCGGTGATCGTCCGCATGGGCGACCTGCGACTTGAACTGCCGCCCTGGGACCAGCTCGGATTCCTCGCGGGCCTCGGCTTCCTCACGGCACTCGAACTCATCGAATGGCCGGTCGCGCTCGCCATTGGTGTCGGGCACGAACTGGCCCGCAGCCGCCACGGCAAAGTGCTACGCGAGTTCGGCGAAGCTCTGGAAGAAGCGTGACACGTGCTTCCTCAAGGCACCGTTGACACCTTTGAGTGGCTCCAGTGCGATAGGGATGCGGCCGCCCCGCAATACCGGTGACCGACGTGAGCTGTCGTCCTCACCCCCTGGACGGCGGCCCGTCGGTTGGCTCGCCCATTCAGTCCTCCCGACCGGCGCAACAGTTGAGGCCTCGTCAGCGCCGAACGAGCTCGCGCAAGGTAGCCATGACCTGGCTGTGGTCTGTTCCGGTGCCTCAGCACGACTGAACTCTCAGTGACCGCGGAGTCACCGCGCCGTGGACATCCGCGATGCGGCGTCCCGGGCGGGCCAGCTGCCGATGACCGCGGCGCAGATGCACGCGGCGGCACCGAGCAGGAGCGCGTAGCGGGCGCCGGCCGTGTCGGAAAGTGCCCCGATGATCGGCGAGCCGATCGGGGTGCTCCCGACAAGCGCCGTCGACCACAGGGCGGTGACTCGGCCCCGGTAGTCAGGCTCGGATGCGAGCTGGACAGTGGAGTTTCCTGTCGTCAGGAAGATGATGCTGGCCGCACCGGCCAGCACGCATGCTGCGGCAGCGGTGGCAACGCTGGGAGTGGCGGCGACCAGGCCCATCGCGATCCCGAAGGCAAGGGACGCCTTGGCCAAACGCTTGACTCCGGTACGGCCGGAGTACGCGGCGTAGAGGCCTCCGACCACCGCGCCGGCGCCAAGCGCGGCAAGCAGCCAGCTGTATGTGGTTTCGCTTCCACGGAAGGTGCCCTCAGCGAGGAGCGGCAGGCTGACTTCGAATTCGAAGGTGAAGGTTCCGACGAGGGCCATCATCAGCAGCGGGCGGATGATCGACGCTTTCGAGGCCGCATAGCGCAAGCCCTGCTCCAGAGGGGGGCGATGGCGAGTTCGGAAGCAGTCCGGGCACCAGGTCAAGGTGGCCGCAACGGCGCATGACGGGGCCGGCAGCGTTTCGGTCTAGCGGTGCCCCAGCTGAGGGATTAGCGTTGTCCACAGAGCAGTCGTGGTTCCGAAGTCGTGCGCCCGCGGTCACCTTGCCGGCGGGCGCTTTGCTGTGCAGCCCTCTCCGGACCAGGGCGATTGCCTTCGGGCCTGCACCGTGCAGGCCCGAACCCCCTCGAAGGAGACAAGCATGGCCAAGGGCACTGTGAAGTGGTTCAACTCGGAGAAGGGCTTCGGCTTCATCGAGCAGGAGGGGGGCGGCCCGGACGTCTTCGCGCACTACTCCAACATTGCCGCGCAGGGCTTCCGTGAACTGCAGGAGGGCCAGCACGTGGAGTTCGACGTCGCCCAAGGCCAGAAGGGCCCCCAGGCGGAGAACATCCGCGTCATCTGACCCAGCTCCCGCACAGGCCCGGCGCCGTGGAAGGTGCCGGGCCTCCGTGCCTGGCCGCCGGCCGCGAGCACTTCGGGCCAACCGACATCAATCGGGCGGGTCCTCGTCCGCGCGGCCACCGGCTCCGAGAGCGCGGCGCGGGCTCGGCGGCGGCGCGGGCCGGGCGCCGAACGCTCCACGGGCCCGCAACTCGTCAAGGTCGGGGAGGCGGACGCCGGGCAGCGCGTCGAGAAGGTCGGCCTGGGCAGCGCGGATGCTGTGCGCGGAAGCCTGGGGGCCGGTGCCAAGAGTTCGGCGGACGGTCACGTTGGTCATCGTACGGGCGGCCGTCTGCTGCGATACGGCTGCGGGGCCTGGACGGAGGTCGGCTCGGCCGGCACCTCCACCACCGTTGCACGGGCATCCACCAGACGCTGAAGCGCACGTTCCGCCTCGCCGAGCGTTGCCTGCACCCGCTCGGCCTCCTCCCGCAACCGCGCAACCTCTTCCCGGACCTCCCTCTCCCGGGCCTCCAGCAGTCCGACAACCGACGGCTCCAGCCGCCTCCACGAGCGACGCGAGCGGACGAACCGCCTCCATCTCTCTCCCGCTGCCAGCCGGAGTTCATGCCCACCCAGCCCGAACCAAACGATCACGTTCGGACGGCGGATGCCTTCTGACTGATGGTTTCAGAATGGCTTGTGATGTCTTGGGGTGGAGGCGGGCGATACCCGGCTCAATGACTCGCTTCGCCGAGACTCACCCGGCCGATGACACCGAAGCCGTCGCGCAGCTCGGGCAGGTGCTCAGCGCCCTCGCTGCCGCCATCGAGGCCCCCGCGACCTGAGCTCCGAATCCCCGGCACGCTCCGAGCAAAGGCGTTCCGGTGCCGGGTGGTGGGCAGGGGCGGCCTGCCACCCGGCGTGATCCGTGCACAAGGCGCACGGGGCGGCGTGGGAACGTGGGCGACCGTTCGGGGCGGCATGGGGACTGTTCAGGCCCTTGTTCCCGCCCCGTCGGAGGCACTTCGATAGCGAATGGCGTGGGGGCGGGAACACCGGTTCCGCCGAGCGCAGGCGCAGTTCTTGCAGAAGTCGCCCGTGCCGCGTATGAGCGATGTCGCCAATGTGCACGTCCCCGACTTCATGCTGGGGGTTTGCTGACCAGGGGCGCTGGTCACCTGCGTGGACGTTCTCGGGCGTGTACGGGGGCGGGGCCGCGTCGGGGGACGGGTCCGACGTGCGGACGGGGTGTGCCGGGGGCGCCCGCATCCTCGGTGCCGGCGGCACCCGACCGGGGCCCCTCCGAGCCGAGTTCGCGATCCCCGGCGCGTACGGCCCCGAGCGGCAAAACCACCGCCGATTCGCTGCGGGGCCGGGTCCCGCACACACCCTCCGGCCTCGCTGCGGCGCAGCCCGGTCGGGCGGGGACCGTGGGCGCCGACGGCGGGATGCCGGGCGCCGCGTCGGGGTGAACGTCGCCAGCCTGGGTACTAGCGTGGCAGGCGTCGACGTCTCGGCCTGGAGGGACCTGTGATGACCGTGCCCCGGATCCTGATCGTCGGTGGTGGATTCGCCGGGATGGAGACCGCGCGCAGACTGGAGCGTCTCCTCAAGCCCGCCGAGGCCACGATCAGGCTTGTCACCCCCTACGACCATCAGCTCTATCTGCCGCTGCTCCCGCATGTCGCGGCCGGTATCCTCACCCCGCAGTCGGTCGCGGTCAGCCTGCGCCGGCTGCTGCGCCGTACCGTCATCGTCCCCGGCGGCGCCGTCGGCGTCGACCCGGCCGCCAAGGCTGTAGTGGTGCGGAAGATCAACGGCGAGACGACCGTCGAGCACTACGACTATCTGGTGCTGACACCCGGCAGCGTGACACGGCAGTTCAACATCCCCGGAGTCGAACAGCACGCGGTGGGCATGAAGACGCTCGCCGAGGCGGCCTGGGTCCGCGACCACGTCATCTCCCAGCTCGACCTCGCCGCCGCCAGCTCCGACCCGTCCGAACGCGAGACCCGGCTGCGGTTCGTGGTCGTGGGCGGCGGCTACGCCGGTACCGAGACCGCCGCCTATCTGCACCACCTCACCACCGCCGCCGTCAAGCGCTACCCGGGCCTCGACCCGGCGCTTATCAAGTGGCACCTCATCGACATCGCGCCCAAGCTCATGCCGGAACTCGGCGACCGGCTGGGCGCACGCGCCCTCACCATCCTCAGGAGGCGCGGCCTCGACATCTCCCTCGGGGTCTCCGTCGCGGAGGCCACGCGGGACAAAGTCACCTTCACCGACGGCCGCACTCTGCCGTGCCACACCCTCATCTGGACGGCGGGAGTGGCGCCCAGCCCGCTGATCGCCACATTGGACGCCGAGACCAACCGCGGCCGGCTGGTGGTCCGCGCCGATCTCACCGTGCCGAGCCTGGACGGCGTCTTCGCCCTGGGGGACGCCGCCGCGGTGCCCGACCTCTACAAGGGGACCGACGCGGTCTGCCCGCCGACTGCCCAGCACGCGATGCGCCAGGGCTGGAGGGCCGCGAAGAACGTGGCGGCGGCGCTGCGCGGCACACCGCTCACCGACTACCGCCACCGGGACATGGGACTCGTCGTCGACCTCGGCGGCCTCCAGGCCGTCTCCAAGCCGCTCGGCGTGGAGATGACCGGACCGCCCGCGGAGCTCGTCGCGCGCGGCTACCACCTCGGCGCCCTGCGCACGATCCCGGCCCGGATGCGCACCATGACCAACTGGACGCTCAACGCGCTGGCGGGCTACGACTTCGTCCGCACCGGCTTCCAGGCGGGACGGCCCGCCACGCTCGCGGACTTCGAGCGGACCGACGCCTACCTCACCCCGGACGTGATCACCTCCCACACGGCGCCCAAGCCGACCGGCTGAGCGCCGGGGGCCGACGCCGTCCGGTCGGCACGGTCACCGCAGTCACTGCGTCATCGGCACTGTGACTGCGTCAGGGTTGTCCTGCCACTGCGGTCGGAGGCGCCCCTGTCACCGCGTCAGGCGGTCGGGGGCGCCCCTGTCACCGCGTCAGGGAGCGTCCACCGTTCGGCTTCCCGGCCTGCCCGACGTGCGCGTGCCCACGCACGTCCATGCCCGAACGACTGTGCCACGGACGACGACGGCCCCAGCCGGGAGGCCGGCGGCGGCCGTCGTGGTCCACCGCCTCATGCGTCGCCGCCACCCCGCTCCCAGCGGGGACGCCCGGTCGACGTGCTCGTCCGGGATCCGAGATTGCCGTGCGCCTTCAGTTCGTGCGGAGTGAGACGGTGACGGCTCCTCGGCACCTCGTCGGGCTCACGGTTCTCCATGACCGCGCCCACCGGGCCTTCTTCGGGCAGCCGCGGCTGCTCCTCCGGGCGGGGCGGGTCGGGCTCCCGGCGCCGGACGCGAGCGCCCATCCAGAAGGCACCGACCAGCAGGGCCACCACGACCAGGCCCGCGAGAAAGGGCCAGAGGCCGATCTGCAGACTATGGGGAACGGCGATGTCCATCGACACGGTACTCATGGCGCGCGGGTACCCCCGGTCCCCGCGGTGAACCCGGACGGCGTACACACACCGGGTTTGGCCGGGCCGCCACCGGCTACCCGCTCCATCGTGACGATGACATCCCAACAGGAGGTCTACCGCTTCCTGGAGGATCGCTTCGCCTGCGCGCTGGCCTGCACCGAGTGCGCGCGGGCGTGCGTCCTGCGCGCGAGCCTCGCGGAGACGGAAGGCCCGGACGACCAGGAGCTCCTGCGGCGCAAGGGCATCATGTGCGCGGAAGTCTGCGACGCGACCTGCCGGGTGCTGTCCGACCAGGGAGCCCAGGACGAGGCCCGCATCCGCCGCGAGGTAGAGCGGTGCCGGGCCGTCTGCCTGGAGGGCGCACATGTCTTCGACACGGCCCCCCGCGGCGAGGAGGCCGCCCGCGCCTGCCGGGCGTGCGCCCGAGCCTGTTCGGCCTTCCTGGCGGCACTCGGCTGACGAACCGGACGGGTCGGATGGACCGGATGGACCTGGCGGACCCGTCGGACCGGTCGCGCGAGCCGGTGCACCGGCATTCCCAATTTCTGGAACACGTTCTACGGTGTGCGCCGTCAGAACCCGGCCTTGGGAGCCAGGAGGCGCCGTGCATCTCGACTACACGCCCGAGCAGCAGCGCTTGCGCACCGAACTGCGCGGCTACTTCGCCGAACTCGTCCCGCACAACGCCTACGCCCGCCACGGCGACCCGGCGGTCCAGAAGCGTTTCTACCGTGACACCATCCGCCGACTGGGCCGCGACGGCTGGCTCGGTGTGGGCTGGCCGAAGGAGTACGGCGGGCGCGGACTCGGCGCCATGGAGCAGTTCATCTTTTTCGACGAGGCGGCGCAGGCGGGCGTACCGCTGCCGTTGATGGCACTCAACACGGTCGGCCCCACCCTCATGCGGTTCGGCACGGAGGAACAGAAGGCCCGCTTCCTGCCGGCGATCCTCTCCGGCGAGATCGACTTCGCGATCGGCTACAGCGAACCGGACGCGGGCACGGACTTGGCGTCTCTGCGGACGCGCGCGGTACGGGAGGGCGGGAGCGAGGGGGAGTACGTCGTCAACGGCCAGAAGATCTGGACCACGAACGGCGACACGGCGGACTGGGTGTGGCTCGCCGTGCGCACCGACCCCGACGCCCCGTCGCACAAGGGCATCACCATGCTGCTGGTGCCGACCACCGACCCCGGCTACTCCTGCACCCTCATCCGCACCCTGGCCTCGCACGACACCACCGCGAGCTACTACGAGAACGTCCGCGTCCCCGTTTCCCATCGCGTCGGCGAGGAGAACCAGGGCTGGCGGCTCATCACCAACCAGCTCAACCATGAGCGCGTCACTCTCGCCGCGCACGGCACCATGGCGATCCGCGCCCTGCACGACGTGCAGCGCTGGGCCATGGAGACCAAGCTCACCGACGGCCGGCGGGTGATCGACCTGCCCTGGGTGCGGCGTCTGCTCGCCCGGACCCACACCAGGCTGGACGCGATGAAGCTGCTCAACTGGCGGATGGTGAGCGCCGTCCAGGACGGCACGCTCACCCCGCAGGACGCCTCCGCCGTGAAGGTCTACGGCTCCGAGGCCCGCCGTGACGCCTACGCCTGGCTCATGGAGATCGTCGCCGCCGCGGGCGCGCTGAAGGAGGGATCGGCGGGCGCCGTGCTCCACGGCGAACTGGAACGCGGCTACCGCTCGGCCGTGATCTTCACCTTCGGCGGAGGCAACAACGAGATCCAGCGCGAGATCATCTCCTGGATCGGCCTGGGGATGCCCCGGGTGCGCCGCTAGGGCGTGTTTCGAAAGTCCCGTCTGGCCCGCGACTCCCCCAGCCCGGCGGCTGGGAGGTGCCCCCAGGCACGGCACCTCGCCGCGTTGTCGG